>JALZHR010000092.1 GCA_030860665.1 Acidobacteriota bacterium | reverse complement strand
CGTCCTCTTACGGTCAGCTCGCCGTTCGCTATTCGCGCCGCATCGCCACCAGCGAGAGCCTCGCGCTGAAATACACGATTGATTTTATCCCGCTCGCCGTCATCAATTACGACCGCCGCCCGGTCATCCAAACCGCGCCGAACACGTTCGTCGTCCAGAGCAACAGCACGACGAACTACGCCTTCGGCTTGACGCCCGTCGGCTTTCAACTGCATTTCCGCCGCCGGAGCAAAGTCCAGCCGTTTATCTCGGCAAACGCCGGTCTGCTGATTTTCAATAAAACGATTCCCGACGACCGCAGCCCCGTTTTTCCCGCCCGCAGCGGCAAGCACCTGAATTTCACGCTGGCTGGCGGCGGCGGCGTCGATTTTCTGACCGATACGGGCAGAACCTTTACCGTCGGCTTCAAGTTTCACCACATCTCGAACGCCTCGACGGGCAACATCAATCCCGGCTTCGACCAGAACCTGTTCTACATCGGCTACACTTTTAAAAAGTGGTAGGCGTTCAGCGGCAAAAAACGGCAAGTAAAAAAGCGGTAAACGGTAAGTGGTAAGTTCGTCGTTTCGAGTATCGAGTTTCAAATAAAAATTCGATATTCAACAACTGCAACTTACCGCTTACCGTTTACTGCTTACCACTTTTAACGGTCTTTTGGCGAAAACTGCGCTGCGGCATTATAATTATCCGGTTGAAAATAAATAAACGTCTCCTCTGACTGGCGAACGAAAGAAACTGCAAATCAGGCAGGAATATGGAAAAAATTATCATTACGGGCGACGCTCTGACTCTCGGAGATGTGGTAAAAGTCGCCTGCCAAAACGCTCGGGTCGAATTAGGCAGCCTGGAAAAGGTGCGGCGGAGCCTCGATTTTATCAATCGGAAACTGGCGGAAAACGCCATCATCTACGGCGTGACGACCGGCTTCGGCGCGAAAGCCGACCAGATTATCTCGCGCGAGGACGCCAAAGAGCTGCAAATCAACCTGCTACGCTCGCACGCGACGGGCGTCGGCAAAAATTTCCCGCGGCGGATGGTGCGCGCGATTATGCTGATTCGGCTGAACACGCTGGTCAAAGGCTATTCGGGCGTCAAGGTCGATACGCTCGAACGGCTCAGGGATTTTCTCAATTACCAGATTCACCCGCTCGTTCCCGAACAGGGTTCGCTCGGCGCGAGCGGCGATTTATGCCCGCTTTCTCATCTGGCGCTGCCTTTAATCGGCGAAGGCTACGTCGAATACGACGGCGCGGAATACAAAACCGCCGAGTTTCTGGCGCGCCTGAAAGCGGACGAATTTTCCGGGCTGAAAGACGCGAAAGAGAGGCTTTTGCAGCCGTTCGAGCTGAGCTACAAGGAAGGCTTGGCTTTAAACAACGGCACGACCGTGATGGCTGCGCTCGGCACGTTTGCCGTCTACGAATTCGAGCGGATGCTGAAGCTGGCGACGCTCGCGTCTTCGCTCGTGCTCGAAGCCTTCTGCGCGCGCCGCAACGCGTTCGACGAAAAAATTCACGCAGTGCGCAATCACGCCGAGCAGGCGGAAATCGCGCGCTGGATTCGGAAATTCACCGAAAATTCTTCTTTTCTGGGAATTTCGCAGGAAGCTTTAAGAGCCAAATCGAAAACGGCGGGCGTCAAAATTGAAGAAAGCGACGCGGTCGAAAAGAAAAAGGATTTTGCCGAAAGGCTTTCCGGGCTGAAATGCAAGCCGCAGGATTCGTATTCGCTGCGCTGCACGCCGCAGGTTTTCGGCGCGAGTTTGCAAGCCTTAAATCACGCCAAAGCGATTTTCGCGGGCGAGCTGAACGCCGCCGTCGATAATCCGCTGATTTTCGCCGATGAAGACGAAGTGATTTCCGGCGGAAACTTTCACGGTCAGCCGCTCGCGCTCGCGCTCGATTATCTGAAAATAGCGATTGCGGAAGTCGGAAATCTCGTCGAGCGGCAAATCAACAAATTGCTCGACAAAGCCACGAACGATTTGCTCGAGCCGTTTCTGGTTTACGACGAAAAAAACATCAATTCCGGCTTGATGATTCCGCATTACGTCGCCGCGTCGCTGGTTTCGGAAAACAAAGTTCTCGCTCATCCGGCGTCGGTCGATTCGATTCCGACCTCGGCGAACACCGAAGACCACGTCAGTATGGGCGCGACGGCGGGCAGGCAGGCTTTGCAGATTCTCGAAAACGTGAAAAACGTCGTCGTCATCGGCGTTCTGACCGCGCACCACGCCGCCGAGATTCGCCGCCGCCAGTTTGCGGAATTCGCTCTGGAAACCCGGATGGGAAAAGCGACCGGAGAATTGTTCGACGAAGTGAAAACGGCTGTTCCCGATTTCCGCCGGGAAGATTTTTTGAATAACGACAGATTTCTGTTCGACGATATTAAAAGGCTGGCTGAAAGCTACGACGATTTCGTCGCCGTCGCCGAGCGAAACTTAGAGGAATAAAAATGAGCAGTAATGCAAACCCGGCGCGCGGAATGCGCGATTTTCTGCCGGCGGACGTGCGCCGCCGCGAATACGTCATCGGCGTTATCAAGCAAATTTACGAATCCTACGGCTTCGAGCCGCTGGAAACGCCCGCCGTCGAAAATCTCGAAACGCTGATGGGCAAATACGGCGAGGAAGGCAATCAGCTGATTTTCAAAATCCTCAAGCGCGGCGAGAAACTGGACGTAAACGATAAACAATTAGCCGACCTCGCGCTGCGCTACGATTTGACCGTGCCGCTGGCGCGCGTCGTGGCGAATTACCGCAACGATTTGCCGAAATTTTTCAAACGTTATCAAATCCAGCCGGTTTGGAGAGCGGATAGACCGGCGCGCGGGCGTTTCCGCGAGTTTTATCAATGCGACGTGGACGCCATCGGCTCGAAATCGATGATTGTCGAAGCCGAGATTATTTCCGCCGCAGCCGGAATTTTACGGCGTCTGGGATTTGAAGATTTTGAAGTTCGCCTAAATCACAGGGAGCTTTTGCGCGAGATGCTGAACGCTTCGGGCATCGCGGAAAATTTGCAGAACGACGCACTTGTCGCGCTGGATAAACTGGATAAAATCGGCAGCGAAGGCGTTTCCAAAGAAATGACGCAGCGCGGAATCGGCGCGGACGCGTCCGCAAAGCTCCTGGAATTTTTCGCCGGACTCGGCGAGGCTGCAAACGACAACGAGTTTATTCTGTCCGCGATTAAAAAACTGGTCGGCGACGAGACGAAAAGCCTTGAAGATTTGCGACAAATCCTCGCTCTGGCAGATAATTCCCGGATTAAAATCGACCCTTCGCTGGCGCGCGGGCTTTCCTATTATACGGGCGCGATTATGGAAATCGTCTTGACGGGCGGCGATTTTGCGGGCAGCATCGGCGGCGGCGGGCGCTACGACGAGCTTATCGGGATGTTCGGCAAGGAACAGATTCCGGCGTGCGGATTTTCGCTCGGCTTGGAGCGAATCGTCGTCGTGATGACCGAAAGAAATATGTTTCCCGAAAACTTGCAGAACGCTTCGGCGGCGGACGTTCTGGTGACCGTCTGGAACGAAGACGCGGCGGGCGAATCGCTGAAGCTGGCGAGCGAGCTGCGCTCCGAAGGCTTGCGCGCGCTCGTCTACCCGGAAGCCGACAAGCTCGGCAAACAATTCAAATACGCCTCGCAAATCAACGCTCCTTTCGTCTGCGTTCTCGGCGAAACCGAGCTGGCGGAAAACAAGGTGACGCTCAAAAATATGCAGTCGGGCGAGCAGGAAACCGTTTCGAGAGAAGAAATCGCAGCGAAAATCGGCAAACAAAAATAAGTTTTCGAGCTGCAAGCGTCCGTTGAACGAGTTTAACCGCTCGTTGAACGAGATGAAGCCGCCTTTGAACGTGATGAAGTCGCTTTTGAAAGACTTTAACGGCTCGCTGAACGACCGGAAGTGTTCGTTGAACGAGTTGAAGTCGGCTTTGAACGCTTTTCTCCGGTCATTGAACGACTTGAAGTGTGCTTTGAACGACTCGCAGCGTGCTTTGAACGACTTGTAGTGTGCTTTGAACGAGTTGCAGAGTACTTTGAATGAGTTGCAGAGTTCGTTGAACGACTTGCAGAGTTCGTTGAACCACTTGCCGTGTGCTTTGAACGACCTGCAAAGTGCTTTGAATAAGTCGAAACCGGCGTTGAACGAGCTGCAAAACGCGTCGTTCGGCTGTAAAAATCCTCTGCTGCGACCGCGACCCGCAGTAAATGTCCCGCCGCAATAATAAAACTGAGCGCTTATCACTTTTGGTCGAGAAATGATTTAAATAAATTGCCACTAGCTTTAGCTGGTGGATTAATATGCAATAAAAACAAAGGCTTTAGCCGAAAACAATCAAAAATCAATCATCCTTTTGGCTTTAGCATAATTCGGCTAAAGCCAAAAGGATATTTATTCGATTAGATTCGGCTAAAGCCTGCTGTGTGTGCTTAAACCTGTCCACTAGCTAAAGCTAGTGGCAATTGATAAAGCAAAAGTGATAAGCGCTCAGATAATAAAAATATTGACGATTGCCGCGAACAGGCGCAAAATACGCAGATAAGAGAAATACAAATGTAAAACCGGATAATCCGGCGGGAGAATCCTATGCGTTTACGGAGATTTTCGATATTTTTTCTGCTTGTTTCGTGCGCGACCAGCCTTTTCGCTCAGACGACCGACATTTCCGGCAGATACGAGGGGACGGCTGACGTGCAGGGAATGGGAAAACTGCCTATCACAGCCGAAATCCGGCAGAAAAACGGAAAACTTTCCGGCGTTCTGAACACGCCGCTGGGCGACGCGCCGATTCTTGAGGGCAATTTTTCGGGCGGCTCGATGACGATAAAAATCGACGCGGGCGGCGACGATATTTTTCTGAACGGAAAGGTCGAAGGCGCGAAAATCTCCGGCGAGGTTTCCGGCGCGATTGCCAGAGGAACGTTTGAATTAAGGCGCACCGGCGACGCGCCGCCCGAAACCGATAACTCAGTTGTTTTAAAACTGGGCAAGGAAAAATGGCGCGAGGATTTGCGCTTTCTCGCCGCGGAGCTGCCGCGCCGTCACAAAAACGCTTTTCACCGCATCTCGCGCGCGCAGTTTGAAAAAATGATTGCCGACCTCGACGCGCGGATTCCGGCTTTGAGCGACGAGGAAATCGTTCTGGAAATGAGCCGCATCGTGTCGCGCGTCGGCGACGGGCACACCGGCTTAGGCTGGGGCTGGCTTTTCCCACGCGTGCCGATGAATCTTTTCTGGTTCGGCAAAGAGCTGCGCGTGACGCGAGTTTCGCCGAAATTCCCGCGCGTCAGCGGCGCGCGCCTCGTGAAAATCGGCGGCGTGCCAATCGAAAAAATCTACGAGCAAAGCCGCGAGTATATCCCGCAGGGCGAAACCGAGCAGTTTATGCTGAGCGGCAGCACGGGGATTATCACTTACCCGATTTTTCTCAAACATCTCGGCATCACGAAAAACGCCGAAAGCGCGGTTTATGAATTTATTGACTTAAAAGGCAGACGCTTTTCGCTCGCAATGAAGGGCGAGGCGCGCATCGCGTCGGAAAGCGATTGGATCGCGCCTTATAAAACCGTTCCGCTTTCGATGCGAAAGCCGGAAGCGCCGTTTTATTTTGAATATCTGAAAGACGCGAAAACCGTCTACGTCAATTTCCGCTGGTATCCGCGCCGCCCGGAATTCGCCAGGTTCTCGAAAGAGCTGTTCGATTTCATCGACAAAAACGAAGTGGAAAAGCTCGTTTTCGATATGCGGCAGAACGGCGGCGGCGATTACACGCGCGGGCGCGATTTTTTCGTCAAGCCGCTGAAAGAACGCAAAAAATTCAGCGGGCGCGGGCGGTTTTTCGTCCTCGCCGGGCGCGACACGTATTCCGCCGGAATGGTGAACACCGCCGATTTTCGCCGGGAATTCGGCGCGATTATCGTCGGCGAGCCGACCGGCGCGCGTCCCGTCGGCTATATGGAAGGCAGATATTTTATGCTGCCCAATTCTCGTTTGCAGGGCGGCTTTTCCATCGAGCTTGCCAAGTTCGCCGACGCCGACACGCCCGGAATTCTGCCCGACAAATTAATCGAGCCGGACTGGAAATCTTTTCTGAGCGCGCGCGATACGGCTTTGGAATGGATACTGGCGCAACCCGCGCCGCCAAACGTCAAAGCCGAGCTTTTTAAAGAAGGCGAAACTGTTATCGCCGACGTTCGATTCGACGGATTAGACGCGGACGATTTCAATAATCCGGCAGTGGAAGCGGCAAGGGTGAACCCTCTCTATGAAAGCGACGCTCGCAATCTGATGCGCGAAAGTCGCGTTCGTATTTTTAACGAGGCGAAATACGATTCCGTCGAAGTCGAAAAGGCGATTAAAACTCTCAAGGAATGGACGTGGGCGAAAGGTTATCTCGGCGCGGAAGTTAAAGCGTTCGGCGAAAAGCTGAAAGACGATCAAGCGCGGCTGATTTTTTCCGTTAAACGCGGATTGGCGAGACGGGTTTCGGAAATTCGTTTCGAGGGCAATAAGTCTGTGACAAACGAGGAACTGGTCGAGAGTATGAAATACTTTCTCAAAGACAGTTGGGTAACTTTCGACCGCACGCGTTACGAATTTTCCGCTCGTAAATACGCTCGCGAGTTAATGTTCAGCAAGGGATTTTTACAGGCGAGAATAGAGCGCGTCTCGCCGCAGTTTGTCGGCGAAGATTATATCGTTCAAGTGGTCGTCCGCGAAGGCGTTCGATACCGGCTCGGCGAAGTAAAAATCGAAGGCGCGAACGTTTTTTCGCCGAAAGAGATTCTGGAAATGCTCGGTCAAAAGACGGGCGACATCGTTGACGGCAGAGCGCTCCGCGATTTTTTCTTTGTCAAATTGAAAGAATCTTATGAAGATAAAGGCTATATTCATTTTGACTGCGAGTTTGACCTTGACTTCGTCGAGCCGAAAGAGGACGGAGAAGATGCGACGGTCGATATTTCAGTCAAGATAGACGAAGGAAGAACTTTTAAACTCGATAAAATCGAATTTGCCGGCGTCGAGCCGGAAAAAGCGCGGAAGTTAAGAAATAATCTTTCATTGAAAGACGGGGAAACCTACGTGCCCGGCAAGCTCAAAGCCGAAATTAGGAAATTAAACGAATCGGGCGAGTTTTATTTTATTGATGAAGAGGGAGACGTTGAAGTCAGAACGGAACAAATAAACGGTTTTGTCCATCTGATAATTTATCTTAAAAAAAGAGAAGAATGAGCGAACAACAAATTTTACAGGACGTTCTGGACGAAGCCGTCGCCACGTTTCGCGGGCAGAAAAAACTGGCGGAAGGCGCGATTGAGCAGGTGTCGGACGAGGAATTTTTCAAATTGATTGACCCGGAAGCCAATTCGATTGCCGCGATTGTCAAGCATCTGGGCGGAAACTTGCGCTCGCGCTGGACGGATTTTCTGACGACCGACGGCGAAAAGCCCGACCGCAACCGCGATTCGGAATTTGTCACCGAGAGCGACACGCGCGAAGGATTGATGCGGGCTTGGGAAAACGGCTGGCAGGCTTTGTTTACGACGCTCGAAACGCTGAGGATTGAAGATTTAAGCAAAATCGTCAAGATTCGCACCGAAGATTTCACGGTCGTCAAGGCGATTTATCGAGGGCTTTCGCACAGCGGGCAGCACGTCGGGCAAATCACGCTGCTGGCGAAACATTTTCGCTCCGGCGACTGGAAAACGCTGAGCATTCCGAAAAACAAGTCGGAAGAATTCCGGCAGTTTATGGCGAATCTGGACGATAAGGGAAATTATCTGGAAACGGCGCGGGAATTTTCGGAGAAAGAAGCGAAATGAAATTTGATGGACGAGCTTTACGAATACGAATGTGATATTTATTCGGACGGGCGACCGGAAAGAGTCGTCTGCCAGGGCAGAAAAGAATTTATCGAAAAATTCATTCAGCAAAAAGAATTTGACGCTCTTTTCGGCGGTTTTATTTTATCGGGAAATATCGAAACGGGCGAGGAATTTATCGGTGTCTGGCGAAGGCGAAAATGCCGGAGGCTGAGACGAATCCTGCGCGAGCGAGGCGCTCAGTTTGTTTTGATAAAAGATGTTCCGGGATTTAGAAGAATCGAGACGAGAGCGGATAAAATCGAAGAAAGCGGGAGAGGAGAGTAGATTCCCGCTGTAAACCGTTTTGGTTATTAGTAGCGACGACCGCCGATGCGCTCGCGGCTGATAAGCCGGGTGCGGACTGCGCCGTTCGGCAGATAGGTCACGCGATAAGTTTCGCGAAAGGTCGCAAAGCCCCGACGGACGATGCGCGTCTGGATGAACGAGCGGCGATTGCGGTTACGCCAGCGGCGGTTTTGTCCGAGCTGAATCCGAATCTGCGGCTCGGCGACGCTCGTCGTCGTTGCCGCACTTGCTTCCTGTGACGGCGCAAAGATTATCAATGAACCTAAAAGTGCTGAGATGGTTAAAAGTTTCTTCATTTTTACTCCCCTTTGTACGTAAGTGTTTTTCGGGCGAAGACCCGGAATTTCCGAGTCAGCCCGCAAAGTATGACGCGCGGAAAATTGATAAAGTTGGAAAATTTTCGCGGAAAACTTTTCGCTCGCATGGTTGCCCGTTATTTTTAAAATCCTCGTTTGTGGTAATCTGAACTCTAGTTTTATGAAAGCCGTCTCAATTTTAGGTTCTACCGGCTCAATCGGCTGCAACACTTTAAAAGTCGTCGGGCATCTGGGAAATTTTCGCGTGGTCGCGCTCGGCGCGGGGCGCAATATGCAGCTTTTCGCCGAGCAAATCGTGCAGTTTCAGCCCGAACTGGTTTCGTGCGAAAACGAGCTTTGCGCCGAAAAGCTGCTGGAAAAGCTTCACACGCTCGACGCGCCCGTAATTCCGAAAATCGAACTGGGCGAAAAAGGCTTGGTCGCCGTCGCCACGCACGAGGCGGCGGAAACGGTTGTTTCGGCGACGGTCGGCGCGGTCGGCTTCGTCCCGACTTTGCGCGCCATCGAAGCCGGAAAACGCATCGCGCTGGCGAACAAGGAAACTCTCGTGATGGCGGGCGAGCTGATGACGAAAGCCGCGCGGGAAAATAAAGCCGAGCTTTTGCCGGTCGATTCCGAGCACAATGCGCTCCACCAGTGCCTGCGCGGCGAATCGAAAAGGGAAGTCAGACGCCTGATTCTGACCGCTTCGGGCGGACCTTTTCGCACGAAAACCAAACAGGAAATCGAAAACGCCACCGTCGGGCAGGCGCTGAACCATCCGAACTGGAAAATGGGCGACAAAATCACGATTGACTGCGCGACGCTGATGAACAAAGGCTTGGAAGTCATCGAGGCGCACTGGCTTTTCGGCTTCGGCGCGGACGATATTTCGGTCGTCGTTCACCCGCAGTCGACCGTGCATTCGATGGTCGAGATGGTTGACGGCTCGATTATCGCGCAGCTCGGCGTGACCGATATGAGACACGCCATTCAATACGCTCTGACTTATCCTGTGCGCCAGCCGGGCGGTCTGGAACCGCTCGATTTCCGAAAAATCTCGCAATTGACGTTTGAAGAGCCGGATTTCGAGCGTTTTCCCTGTCTCGGTCTGGCTTATAAAGCATTGAGAACCGGCGGCACGATGCCCGCCGTTTTAAACGCCGCCAACGAAATCGCCGTGCAGGCGTTTCTGGACGGCAAAATTCGTCTCTCCGAGATTTCGCAGATTATCGAAGCCGTGATGAGCGGTCACGAAACGCGCCCGGCGACCAGTCTCGAAATCGTGCAGGAAGCGGACAAAAAGGCTAGAATGGAAGCCGAAAAACTCTTGGAAAGGAGGTTTTATGCAGGCAGAAACTGAAATTCCGCGCAAGCATCGCTGGACGCACGACGAATATTTGCGGGCGCACGAACTCGACTGGTTTGAAAACCGGCGCACCGAATTGATTGAAGGAGAAATTATTTATATGCCCGCAATGAACGTCAATCATTTTCAAGGCGTGGTTAAATCAAGTGAAGCGCTGCAATTAATTTTTGCTAAAAAAGGTTATTTCGTTTCAACGCAATGCCCGCTGAACGTCAGCGAAATCTCCGACCCTGAACCTGATATTGCGGTTATTGAAGGAAAACCGGAAGATTTTAAAGACGCTTTGCCGAAAACCGCCGCGCTCGTGATTGAAATCGCCGACAGCTCGCTCACCTACGACCGCACGGAGAAAGCTAGTCTTTATGCTAAGGCGAATGTTCCCGATTACTGGATTGTAAATCTGAAGGACAGGCGTCTGGAAGTTCGCCGTCGTCCGCTGGAAGATTCGACCGCAATCTTCGGTTATTCTTATTCGACGCTTCAAATCCTGACGGAAAACGAAACCGTCTCGGCGCTGGCAAAGCCCGAAGTGGAAATAAAAATCGGTGATTTGCTGCCGTAACCCGCGAAAATTTGACTCTGCACAGGTCGAGTTTTACACTTTATTTGCAACTTGGAAGGGCAAAAGCGATTCTAAGTTCTACTTCTTTGCACCTGGAAAAACTCTTTTATGGAAATAATCATCGCAATTTTAGCCGTCGTTTTTGTTCTCGGCGTGGCAATCAACATCCACGAATTCGGACATTTTATCGTAGCCAAACTTTTGGGAATGCGCGTCGAAGCCTATTCGTTTTTCGGTCTGGGACCGAGAATCTGGGGCTTTAAGCGCGGTCACACCGATTATCGCATCAGCGCGATTCCGCTCGGCGCTTACGTCAAGCTTTACGGCGACGAAGCGACTTCCTCGCTCGAAGGCGGCAGCTCCGACGGCGAAAAAGTTCCCGAATCGGAGCTTTACGAATTGCGTCCGCGCTGGCAGAAATTTCTCGTGATGGTCGGCGGACCGATGATGAATATCCTGCTGGCGCTGGCGATTCCGTTTTCGATGGCGCTGGTCAAAGGCGTTCCGGCGACGCCCTCGCCGATTGTCGAATACGTCAAGCCGAACGGCGCGGGCGCTGAAGCGGGAATTAAGCCGGGCGACCGGATAGTCGCTTTTGAAGGCATCGAAAATCCGACGTGGAGCAGGATTCAAAACGATTCGATGCTTTCGCCCGAAAAAGAAATTCCGCTGGTGGTGGAAAGAGACGGTCAGCGGATTCCTTTGACCGTCAAGCCGTCGAAAGTGACGGAAAGCGGCAATAATATCGGCTTGCTCGACATCGAGCCGGAAGGCGAAACGCAGCCGGTAGTCGCCGCGCGCATCCTTGAAGGCTCGCCGGCGGAGCAGGCGGGATTGCAGAAAGGCGATTTGATAACTTCCTTTAACGGCGCGCCCGTGAGAAATCCGGCGGACGCCAAGCAGAAAGTCGCCGAAAACGGAACGAATCCGATTCGGATGATGATTAATCGCAACGGCGAAGCTAAAGAAATAACCGTCACCGCGAAAGTCGATGCCGCCGAAAACGTTCCGCGCATCGGTGTTCAGTTCGACAGTCAATTTCCGAAATCCAGAGAAAGCGTCGGCGTTCTCGGCGCGGCAGCCTTTGCGTGGAATTCCAATATGGAAATTCTGCGGATGACGGCGAAAGCCTTTGGGCAGGTCTCGAAAGGCGAGCGTTCGGCGGGCGAAACTTTTTCGGGTCCCATCGGCATCGTTCAAATCATTTCGCAGGTCGCCACCAGCGCCGGATTTGAAGGCTTGCTGTTCGTTCTCGGCTTAATCAGCCTGAATCTCGGCATCTTTAACCTGCTGCCGATTCCGATGCTGGACGGCGGTCAGATTATGGTGCTCGGCATCGAAAAAGTTTACAGCTGGTTCGGCAGAACGCTTTCGATGGCGGTCAAGGAGCGCATCCAATTGGTCGGTTTAGCCGTGATTTTGTGTTTGATGGTCTTTACGATTTTCAACGATATTTCGCGATTCTTTAGATAAAATACGAGAATGATTATCAGTCAAAAAATGCCTTTCCTGTAGTTAATTCTACAGGAGGCAAAATGGCAAAAAAGAAATGGATTGTTCTTCCCGGCGGGCGGATTAAGCGCTGGAAGAAAACTAATGATAAACCGAAAAAGTATTTTTGGTCTGCTAACGGAGTTCCGCCGCACTGGTATAGAAATCAGCTTAACCGCAGGGAACGTCGTAAAATCAAAAGCGCAATCTCTAAAAGAGAAGCACATAGATTTCCATATATTCACCCGCGCATTGCCGGTTGGTATTGGTAAAGTAATTTAAATTAACTATTTTGTAGCGTCTGCGCGGTTGGTTTTTACCTCGCAGGCGCTATAATATTTCCGGGCTGGCAGTAAATTTTATGAGAAGACATTCAAAAGCGGTCAAGGTCCGAGATGTGCAAATC
>JALZHR010000083.1 GCA_030860665.1 Acidobacteriota bacterium | reverse complement strand
AAGGTGTTCTGCTCGCCCTGCGCGTAGCGGATGTAGAACTGGCATCTTTCGTTGACCTTGAAATCGAGCCGCGTGACGAAATCGTATTGTTTTTCGAGCTGCGGCGCGACGAAGTTAAAGCCCGCCGTGTTCAATCCGTCGCCGCGCGTGAAATCGTTCGGCAGCGGCATCGAATTGATAATCGATTGCAGGCGCGGGTCGATGCCCGTGCCGGACGGATTGGCGGCGATGTTATAAGTGTTGACGCACGGATTCGTCGCGGGCGTCACCGGGCAGTTCGGCAGCAGCGGATTTCCGCTCGCGTCGACGCTAGGCGTCGGCGAGCCTGCCGGAAAGTTTCTGCCGTTCTGGACGTAGCGGAAAATTCCGTTGCGAGCCGTCTGCGTGTAAACCGTGCGCTGCTGCAGGCGCGATTCTCTGGCGCGCAGCATTTGCAGATTGACGAAAAAGAAAGCCCTGTCTTTTAAAACGTCAATCATCGGCGTGCCTTCGCCGAAGCCGGGATTGACGAGCGGACCGCCGACGCTGCCGCCGAAAATGTGCTGGACGAACTGGCGGCGCGGCAAGCCGACGGTCGTCAGCTCATACTCGTTGGCGTGAAATTCGGGCGTCTGGTAATACTCGAAAACGTTTCCGCGCAGCCGGTTCGTGCCCGAACGCGTGACGAGCGAAACCTGCGCGCCGGACGAGCGCCCGAGCTCCGCCGTGAAATTGCCGGTCACGATTTGAAATTCCTGCAATGAATCGGGATTCGTTCTGAGCGGCGTAAAGTTCGAGCCGCCCGCCGTCGATTCGTTGATGTCGATGCCGTCGAGCGTAAAGTTGAACGAGCGGTCGCGCGAGCCGTGCACGTGAACGCCGCCGCCGGTGTTCGCGCCGGTGACGACGCCGGGCTGAAAATTCAGCAAATCGAGCGGGTTGCGCCCGCGCGCGCCGACAATCGGCAGGGATTCGAGCGTGCGCTGCTCAATCGTGCTTCCGACGTTGCCGGAAGTGCTGGTCTGAACCTGCTCGACGGTCGATTCGACCGTTACGACTTCGCTTACTCCGCCCGCTTCGAGCGTGACGTTGACGGTCGCGGGCAAATTGACGTTGACCGTATTTCCGGTCGAGACGAATCTTTTAAATCCGCTTTTTTCGACCGAAACCGTGTAAGTGCCGGACTGAATCAAATCAAAAGTGTAAACTCCGCTTTCGCTGGTTTGGGTGGTCAGAACGGCGTTGGTCGCCTCTGCAGTCAGTGTTACGGTCGCGCCCGCCACAGCCGCACCGGCAGCGTCGGTAACGGTTCCGGTAACGCGCGATGTGGTGCCCTGCGCAAAGCTTGCGACGGCAGAAACGAATAAGCAAAAACAACCTGCCATCAGAAGCGTGATTAATTTCCTAGTCATTTCCTATCCTCCAGAATTTATTGATTACTACTTTTTTATTAAGCCGAATCGCCAACCATCGCCGCTGCTGCCGCTGCTGGCGCTGTCGTCGTTGTCGCCGCTTTATGAATCAATTAATCTTTTATGAATAAATAAAAAAAAACTTATCTTTGATAGCGCAGAATCACGCCCTTGCCGCCGACCGCCCAGCCGTATTTTTTTTCCATAAACAAGCCGTAAAGCGCTTCGGTCGTTCTGCTTTCCAGCTTCGTCCACGTTCTGCCGCGGTCGTCGGTGCGCAGGATGACGCCGTTGCGACCGGCAATAAAACCGTTTTTGTCATCCGTAAAATTGACGCGGAAAAGCGAATCGGTAAACGGCGTCGTCACTTTTTCCCACGTTTTGCCGCCGTTTGCCGTGCGCAGGATAACGCCGCGACCGCCGACGACGTAGCCTTCCTCCTCGTTGCGAAAATCCACGCTGCGCAGGGCGCGGTCGGTGCCGGAAGTCTGCTTCAGCCACGTTTCGCCGCCGTCTTCAGTGTAGATGATGCTGCCCTTGTCGCCGACAATCCAGCCGCGCTCGTCGCCGACGAAATCCAGGTGAAACAATTCCATCTTGGTCGGCACTTTTATTCTGTGCCACGATTCGCCGCCGTCTACGGTCTGCAAAACGAGACTGTCCACAACCTCGTCGCTGCGGTTGGAGACCGAGCCGACGATGTAGCCGCGCCGTTTATCGACGAAGCGTACGCTCAGGAATTCCGGAGTCAGCCCTTTCAGTTCGTTAAGCTGAAAAATTCTGGTTTCGCGCCAGCTCGCGCCCGCATCACGCGTAATATAGATTTTTCGTCCGGCGAGAATATAGCCGTTTTCGTCGTTGCGAAAATAAATCTCGTTGATGTTTTCCGTCGTGTTCAGCGAACGCTTAATCCAGCTTCTGCCGCCGTCGCTCGTGCGCGCGAGATAGCCGTTATCGCCGCCGACCCAGCCGTCGTTCGACGACGTGAAAAACACCGAAACCAAATCTCCCGCCGCAGGCTCGCCGTTTTGCACGAAATTCCAGCCCGATTGCGCGGAAATTTGCTGCGACGACGAAATCAGCCACAGAAGAAACAAGGCGACGATTAATGTCTGCCCCTTAAAAAACTTCGACCTCATTAATTGCTCCGTTTTTATATGAATACTTTCAAAAAATAAATAAAACAGGTGCTGGTTGACGAATAAGATAAACCGAAACGCGTCAAAAGTCACCTGTTTTAACAAGTTTTCGTTATGATTTTTAAAAAAAGAACGAAAATAATTTATACCTCGCCCGATTTTCGTCAAAAAGAGAAATAAAACGCAAAGGCGCAAAGTGCGCGAAGACGCAAAGGAAAATTTATATATCGGGAAAAATTAATAATCTGTTTTTCCCGAATTAATTTCCTTTGCGCCCTTGCCTCTTTGCGCCTTTGCGTTTTAGTTCCCTTCTATTTCACCACGCGGTAAACCTTTCCTTTCCAAACGACGACTACTTCCTCGCCGAGCGCGAAGAACTGCGCGAGTTCTTTTTCCCGGGCGAGCAAATCGAAGAATTCGTCGCTGGCGAATTTGATTCTGATTTCATTGTTTTTCTGTTTCTCGTCAAATTCGGCGTCCTGCCAGACGTTGTTTACGTTGTAGAAATTCTTGTTTCCGACCTGCTGCAAATAATTGCTCGAGAAAGAAATTATCTCGTTATCGTCGGCGGCGTCGGCGGTGATG
>JALZHR010000577.1 GCA_030860665.1 Acidobacteriota bacterium | reverse complement strand
GGAGAATTCACTGCAGGCGGAAAAAACACTTTTACCCGGCTGAATATTTCGGAAAAAGACGGTCAAACAATCGCCACTTTTGACGCGCCGACAGCGGACATTTATCGCTCCGCCGTTAAAGATTTGAAATACGAGTCCACGAATGTCAGCTTTACGATTTCTTTGAAAAATCAAAACTTTCGTTTCAAAGGAACGATGGATAAAAACCGGATTACCGGAGCGGTTGAAAGCGACGACGAGCGCGGAAGGTTTGAATTCATTAAAACGCTTAGTCTTTCTGCTGATTTAACCGCTGAATACACGGGCAATTACGAAATCGCGCCCGACCGCATTATCACCATCGGACCGTTCGACGAAGTGGGCGGAAACCTGACTTTTCTCGATTTAAAAACAGACCGGGCGGGAACTCTTTTGGCGCTTTCCAATTCAGCGTTTTTTTCCGGTCCGACATTCGGGATTAATTATCCGATTGATATTTCGGCGGAGTTTTCGCGGGACGCGCAGGGGAAAGTTACCGGGCTCGTCTGGCGCGAGGGAAAGGAAAAGGCTGTTCAGGCGAGAAAGGTTTTTCCGCACCGTCAGGAAGAAGTCACGTTTCGCAACAACGATGTCGTTTTGCACGGAACGCTGATGATTCCCGAAGGAGCGGGAAAACATCCCGCAGTGATTTTCGCTCACGGCTCGGGCGCGGCGACGCGCAACGTGGGGTTTTTCCAAACGTTTTTTATTCGTCACGGCATCGCCGTGCTTTCTTTCGACAAACGCGGCGCAGGAAAATCGAACGGCGACTGGCGTTACAGCAGTTTTGACGATTTGGCGAACGACGTTATCGCCGGAATTGATTATTTGAAAACCCGTCCCGACATTGACCCGAAACAAATCGGTGTCCACGGAACGAGCCAGGGCGGCTGGATAGGTTCAATCGTCGCCTCGAAAGTAAAAGACATCGCGTATTTGATTGTCCGTGTCGGTCCGGGAGTTGATGTCGTCCGCACCGTGGCGCACGAAGACGGCGGTTTTATGCGCGAAGAAAAGCTGACGCCCGAACAGGTCGAGGAAGGCGAAGATTTTGCCCGCCGCATCGGATATATGGCGGCTCGCGGCGAGCCGTGGGAAAAAATCGACGCCCTGCACAAAAGCGTCAAAGATAAGCCGTGGGCAAAGCACGTTTTTCCGGCGGGCTTGGCGAAAGACAGATTCTGGTGGCAATGGTATCGGCTTAACGGGCATTACGATTCGGCTGATTATCTGAAAAACGTCCGAGTTCCGGTTCTGTGGTTTTTGGGCGAACACGACCAGAATCTTCCAACGCCGGAAAGCGCCTCGGCAATCCGGGCGGCGCTTGCCGAAGCCGACAACAGGGATTTTACCGTCAAGATTTTGCGGCGCACCGGACACGGCTTTTTGATTTCCGATACCGGGTTTAACAGCGAGTTTCCGACGCAAAAATATTACGTTCCGGGATATTGGAACGTAATGGGCGAATGGCTGCAACGGCATATTCAACTGCCGCGGAAATAAAGCGGTGCTAAGAATCAAATGAAAACGCAAAAATTTTATACAGGTGCTGGTCTTCCTTTTTAACCAGTAATGAGAGATTTGTAAACAGTTTCTCGTTACATTGCAGGAACTTGATTAGAGAAAACTGCGTGCGCCAGGGATTTTACCGTGAAGCAAATAAAACCACGATTAGCAGGCGCAAAGCGTGGAATGGATTTTGGGAATTGACGAAAGCTACGATATCTTATAGGGACATCTCGCCGGTTCGGGTGCGCCGAATGATATTATGGACGGCATTATAAAGGACGCGGAAAAATCCGGTTCAAGTAATGCCGTCAGCGCAGATGTGGTGCAGAGATTAAAAGTGTCCCGGAAAACTGCGGCGGGACGACCGCCAAAAATGAAAACTCGAGATTAATATTTCTGCTGCTTTTGATACTTTGCAAATTTAAGTGTCTCCAAAAAATTAAAGCCCTCGGTTCTGACCAACCAAAGGCTTCGTTGTTTGATAATTGAATAAGCAACGCCGTTACAGGCAAAAGCAGTCTAATAATTCCCGGCGCGGCTTACAATGCCGAAAGACTGTTTCAGACTGTTTTTGTCTTTTATCTGTGTCTCGAAAGGCTTTCCGGTCGGGCAAGGGCTTGTTATTCAATATCTTAATGAGAGGCTACCGTTTCGGCATCTGAAACGCTAGCCTGACCGCAAGGAGTTACCGAAAAAAATGAAAACGCTTTTATCTATCGCCTTTCTGGTTTTGAGCTTTGTATTTGCCGCTTCGGCGCAGACGGGCGAGCAGGCGCCGATTATGGAAAAAGACGTTCAGTATAAAGACTGGACTTACAAATCGGTGCGCGACGACGGCAGGGAAATGAACCTGCGCGAGCTAGCCAAAGGCAAAAAGCTCGTGATGGTCGTTTACTTTGCGCCGTGGTGCCCGAACTGGCGCAACGAAGCGCCCGTCGCGCAGAAGCTTTATGAAAAATACAGGGCGAGCGGTTTTGAAGTCGTCGGCGTCGGCGAATACGACTCGCTCGACAAAATGAAAACGAGCCTGGAAACCTTCAAGATTACTTTCCCGGTCGTTTACGAATCCGATTCGCTCGCCGCCAAGCAGAAAACTCTGCATTACGAATACCGCAAAGCGGCGGGCGACACGCGCAACTGGGGCTCGCCGTGGAACATCTTTCTCGAACCGAAAAAGCTGGAAAAGAAAGGCGATGTTCTGCTGACGAAAGCCTTTGTCGTCAACGGCGAATTGATTGAAGCCGAAGCCGAAGCGTTTATCAGACAAAGACTCGGCTTATCTGCGGAAGATAAAAAAACCGCGCAAAACGGCGAAAAACCAATCGAAGCCTGCCAGCCGGAAAAGAAAATCGCGGAATTCAAAAAACCCTGAATTAGTCTGGAGAGTCCGGAGAGTCAAAAGAGGTTTCTTCGGCTCTCCAGACTCTCCGGATTCTCGACTAATTTAAGGCATAGCCGCCAGAGTATCCGACAATCTTTCGACCACCTGCAAAAGCGTCCTGCCCGATTCCGTAAACTGCCCGCCGACCGCCTGGTCTTCCGCGTTGCCGGACAAATCCGTGATTCCCTGAATATTTACCAGATAATTTCTGAGCGCGGGCTTGGTGCGAAACTCGACTTCGAGCGCGGCAAGACCGGCGCGCAGATTTCTGATGCTGGCGATGACGTTTCTCTTGTTGGTTTCGTTCTGCGCAACCCTGTTTCCGCCCGACCGGGACGTTGTTCCGCCGCTTCTGACTTCTTTATCGATGTCTTCGATATTGCGGGCGATTCCGCCTAAAAGATAAATAAATCTGGTCACGTTAATTAACTGCACCGAAACTTTGTCCGCGCCGTTTTTGATTTCGAGTGCGTTGGTCGCGGTCGTTGTGTTGGAAACGGTAGTAG
>JALZHR010000567.1 GCA_030860665.1 Acidobacteriota bacterium | reverse complement strand
GAGCAAAGGCAAATTATAAGGGGATTCTGGTGGGATTTGAAAAAGGAGCCGAAACCTCCGCGCACCGGCTTCGACATTCTGAAATTAATTTCAGACGTAGAAAATCGGGAAAGCCTGGAAAAGGCATTGGATTCATTTTACCCGGATCTCAGGACCGAACAATTTTTATTTATAGGATTGAGGTTTCCCGCCCGCCAGGGAGGCTTCGATTGGTTATTCTGCTGCGCACAGCTCCGAGCCGCTCGCGAAACGTATCCGCTGATTCTTAACTTTGAGAACAAACTGGAATTGTTTAAAAACGCCGGGATTACGGTTTTATTCAGGCATCCGGTCAGACAGCAGGAATTGATGCTGAGGAACCGGGGGCGCGTACCGGTCAACATATCGGAAAAGAAAATTTCTTTATTCGGTGTCGGAGCCGTCGGCTCGGTGATCGCGGATTTGCTGGCAAAGGCAGGTGTCGGCGAACTGAAATTGTTCGATTACGACATATTAGAAACGGGAAATGTCATCAGGCATCAAAGCGGCATTGAACATTTCGGCGAAAGTAAAGTCCTGGCGACTTACTGGAATCTGGTTCAGCACAATCCTTTTATCAAAGTTTCGCGGAAGAGATGGAATCTTTCCGAATCTTATGAGGCAATTGACATCGCGCTTTCCGATTGTGACCTGGTAATCAGTTCAACCGCTAACGAGCCGCTCGAAACCGCCGTAAACGAAGTTGCGGTAATCAAAAAGCAGCCGGTTTATTACGTTCGGGCGATGCGCGGCGGCTCGGCAGGGCGCATCTTTCGTGTCATACCGGGGCGAGACGCCTGCCGGTATTGCATTTCTCAGTATATAAGTGATTTAGCCGGTGAGTTTAGTGAATGGCTAAACGTCGCTGAATTGGAAGACACATTATTGAGTTTTGAATGCGGAAATCCGATACTGGCAGCCAGCGGGGTCGACCTGACGATTATTTCTTCGATCTGCTCGAAGATTGTGCTGGAAGACGTTGAGAAGAATTTTGGAGACGACAATCACTGGCTTTGGACGAGTGAGCCGGTTGCTGCTCATCCTGCGTTGAGCTGGGCATACTGTTTATCGGCGCGGCAAATTCCGCCGTCCCCGGCTTGCCCGTTTTGCTCAAAACCTCCGGTCCGGATTGCTTATATCCCTCCGGAAATTCAAACCAAGATGGAGGGTTTGGCTATTCAATCCGGAATTAATGAGACAGGCGGCATTTTGGTCGGGTATTTTGACGACGAGAAAAATGCGATTGTCACGGATGCATCCGACCCGGGTCCTAATGCTGTGTGTTTACCAACAAAATTTTTAAAAGATACGGTTTACACGCAACAGTGGTTAGAAAATCAGATTAAGAGCAGTGCACGACCGATTGAATACATCGGCGAGTGGCATTCGCACACCAATGGAGATACAACCCCGAGCATAACCGATATAACATCCTTAACCGGTATAGCCGAATCGCCTAATTATTTGTGTCAAACGCCGATTATGTTAATTTTAGGCTCGAATGGGGCTGAAATTATTAAAAAATCGGCATATTGCTTCTCTCAAGAGAGACCATTTCAGGAAATAGAGTACGGGAATTCTATTAATGAAATTTCTTAATTGGGGCTTTGGCGTCGAGGTAGTTCCGGTCAAAGATGGATTGGCGTATGTAAAGAAATATTAAAATTAATTGTATCGAATTATATAGACTGATTGCTTGCATCACGGATTAAGAAACAGATGGCTGAAACTTTAAAAGATGAAAATAAACTGAAGCTTTTCTTTATTATGGCTTTTAACTTGCTGTTTTATTATGCGGTCGTCAAAAATGACGCTATAAGAGGCGGTGATTGGGCGACGCTGGCGCGCGGAGCGGCAGATATCCTGCCGGCTGGTGCGGGGCTTATCTTGTCCGGGATTATCAACGCTCTTCTTTCCTCCGATACTAAAGCCAGAATAATTTTTACGCGCTGGAAGGATCCTTTACCCGGTTGCCGAGCTTTTTCTAAATACGGACCCAAGGATCATCGCGTGAATATGCAAAATTTGGAATCGAAACACGGACCTTTACCGAATGACCCGCGGGAACAGAATGTGGTTTGGTATCGGTTATACAGAACGCTTCAGAACGAAGCAGAAATTAAAAGCATTCACCGGCTATTCCTGTTTGCTCGGGACTACGCGTGTATTGCGCTTCTAATGTTAATAATTCTGGGAACTGTCGGGTTTTTCCAAATCCCCAGTATCAAAACTGCCTGGTTTTATTTTGCTATCCTCCTGATACAGTTTTTAATTGCTCTGATCGCCGCCAGAAATCTTGGAGTTAGATTTGTAACAACAGTCCTGGCGTTAAAAGGAGTGGACAATAATGGCTGATTTTTTTGAATTAGATTTTCTGGATGTAGAATCCGACAAAAGCGGAGATGCTATCGCTCTTCGATATGAAATCGCCGGTAATCGTTACGTCCACGTGGTCGATGCCGGATTTCAGGCGACCGGAGAAAGCGTCGCCAATCACATCAGAAGATACTATGACAATTCCGGTTATATTGATCATGTCGTCGCAACTCACCCCGACGGCGACCACGCCGGAGGTTTAAGAACAATTCTCAATGAATTCAAGGTCGGTCAACTCTGGATGCTGCGACCGTGGAATTACGCGGAAGAGATCATTGGCAGGTTCGCAAATTTATCATCCGTCGATAATCTCAAAAGACGTTTGCGCGATATTTATCCCAACCTGGCTGCCTTAGAGGAAATCGCCCTGGAAAAAAATATACCGATCAGTGAACCGTTCCAGGGTGCGGATATTGGCGCATTCAGAGTGCTCGCCCCTACTCGCAGCAGATATCTGGATGCAATTGTCGAATCTGAACGGACTCCGGAATCAATTCAGGATGCCGGGCAAAGCGCGTTTACGGCAGTCGGACAGGCAATTGAAAGTGTCGCCGGAAAAGCCTTATCATTTTTAAAGGCGCTCTGGGGACAGGAAGTTTTCTCGCCAAATGCAACCAGTGCCGAAAATGAAATGAGCGTGGTTCAATACGGAATTCTTTGCGGTGAAAGAATTTTATTGACCGCTGACGCCGGGCGCGCGGCATTGACCGAGGCGGCAGATTACGCGGAAAGTATTGGAATAATTTTGCCGGGAGTGGATAGATTCCAGGTTCCTCATCACGGCTCACGGCGGAATGTTTCAACCGAAGTTCTTAACCGGTGGCTCGGCGAGCCTTTTGCTGCTAAACCGGAACCCGAGCAGCTAAAATTCATAGCGATTATCAGCTCTGCCAAAAAAGACGCGCATCATCCGCGAAAATCGGTTATCAGAGCAATGTGGCATCGCGGGGCAATAGTTGCGACAACGGAAGGATTAAACGTGCGTTCAGCTAAAAATGCTCCGGAACGTGAAGGCTGGGGTCCAATAACGCCGGTTGACTATCCCGAAGATCAAGAGGAATAAAATTCGTCATCATCAAACGTATATTTTGGGACACCCTCTTCCCGAAAATGAAAATTGCAGATTGTGGTGAGGCGCAAAAACATTGGCTTTAATAGATTGAAGATGCAGACGCGATACTAGCTTGGGCTCGTACTTTGGACATGCCTTTCGGCGGTCCGCCTAAAAGCTGTTTAACGTCTTTTCAAGTGATTCATATTGCCGATGATATTTGTCCGGGTTGCTTTCCTTTAATTTCTTCAGGTTGCGCAGCTTCCAGTTGACCGCCGGAAAACGCGCGAAATCATAGACGCTCCAATCGGGCTGCAAGGCTTTCACGCTGAGCAGAAATCGCTTGTCTTCAGCCGTCAGGCTCCAGTGAATCGTTTCAATCAATTTCTCCCGCACGCGTTCGTATTCCGCGTAACTGAAGATTTCCTCACTCATGCCTGAAAACTGGTTTTCCAGAGCCGCCCGCTGGTCCAGCAGGTTTGGGTCGATGACTTCGTGAAGCGGTCGGTCACTGCCGGCAAGACAGAGCAGAAAGCCGGTTTTGACCGGCTCGGAAAAGCCTTCGTTCTCCAGCAGGTATTTGACGTCAAACAAATCGCGCGGATGCTGGCGGTCGAGCGCCGCGCAGATTTTGCCGCCGTAAAGCTGCCCGAAAGGCACTACCGGAATAACGCAGAAGGCATCGAACGCTTCCTGCGCCCTACCACAAAGCGGCATTTCTACCGGCTCCTGCAAAGTTCCGCGCTTGACCAGATTGACTTCCAGCTTAACGTCGGCGCCCGCTTGAGAAATCAGTAGCTTTCCCTTATCCCGGTGATCCTCGACCCGAACTTCTGGAATTACTCTTTCGATTCTCGCCCGGATTCCTTCAAGTGCCGAGCCAATATTTGCCAAAGATGCGTCTCTGTCTTCAACCGGCACATAAGTGAGATCTATATCAACGGACAGGCGCGGCAAATCTCTGACGAACAGATTAATCGCCGTTCCCCCGTGCAGGGCAAAGCGTTTTTCTCCGGCAACTTCGGGAAGGACGCGCAACAGAAGCGCGACCTGTTTTTTATAGACCGCTTCCTCTTTCATTCTTCTCAAGTTCTCTCGGGACCGTTATCCGGTACTTATCAATATAAATTCCATTTTTGACGATGCTGCGCTTGCCGCGACCGAGGTCGATATTATTTAGTTTCAGGTATAGAAACCAATTGTGCCCTGCTTTTTCCGCCAGATACAGAAACAGGCGCTTGACCTTGACGGACCGGCATTTTTCCAGCAAAACCTGAACTTGGTCGGGACGCAGGTTATTGAGTCCTTCCATCAGCTCGTAACACTCTAAAAGGTCCTGCTTTCGGGGAGCCAGATAGAGACATTCCATCAGGGCGCGCGCCGCGCCGGAGACCTTGATGGAGAAATTCTTCAGCTCGACCTCGGTCATGCCGACGTCGGGCGGCAGGAAGGATGTTTGGTAATAATCAACGGCGACGCCCCAGTCGTGTTTTTTAAACCAGGTAGGAAGCTTTTCGTCTTTATTTCCGAAGACGATGACTTTTTTTATTTTTAATTCCAGGTAATGCGCCTTTCCCAGTAAAGATAAAGCAGTCCTTGCGCCGGGATGAACAGTTGAATCGGTTTGCTTTTGCAGCGCATAAATAGCACCTTCATAGCCGACCTGATCGCCCGCCCGAATCATAGCTCCCGTTCCGATGGATTCGAGCCACCGGCTTTGACGATACCGTTTCTGGAGATCATGACTGTATCCTTGTTCGGCAAGCCAGTTTGATTGAAACACCACTCCCGACGGTTGAGACTTAAGAAGGTGGTTTATTTTAGTTCCGTTTTCGGCACTCATAATACCATTATAGCAGAATAAATAAACCTTTATGGCAAAATAGTTTATATTTCATCAAAAACAGGCACTAAAAGTCACTAAATCAAATAAATAATAAACTAAGTTATAGTTGATTTAGTAGAAATGCTCTGATTTTTCACGTTGCGGAAAAGTGAATTTTAGACCGGCAGAATTTTATGGGAAAAATGGCTTTGCACAAATGATCTCTGTTGCACATTTAATCCGGAACATTCTCAAACACGATCGTTTATTCTCAAACTCTTTTGTAAATCTTATTTCTTACCGGGCGCTGGCGCTCAAGCTCGCGGTCGGCTTTTCTGGTTTCCTCTATCTCGGGCAGAATATCGTAAAGTTTCTGCCGAAATTTATCTTTTAGGTTAGGGGTAAAACCTACTCCAAGAAGTTTCTGCTCAAATTTTTTTATAAAGCGCCGGCGATATTCGATTTTGTCCCGGTGCTTCTCCGGAAAAGTCCCGACGTACAGTACCATCCGGTGTCGGACTTTTCCGTTCTCCCGAAATGCTTCGACCACCGCCATTTTGTAAGAAACGGTGGTTTTGTTTTTCTGTTTGAGTATTCGTAAAAACATCTTCCTTTTGTGTAGTCACCCAAATTTAGAATTGTCTTTTCCGGAGCCAATGTCAAGCGCCGAAGCCCCGTCTTTATTGAACAATCCGCAAGCTGTCGCTCAACATTTAATTCCCTGTTCGCCTTACGATGTTTATCAGAGTCCACAAAAGGCTGGCTAAATCCGGTCTCTTCTGAATTCCTGCTATTCAATTCTGCGAAAGTTGAACAGCAGAAAAATAAAAGGATGCAAAGTCAGACGAGACAGGTCGCGGAGACTTTAAGAGGCAAGAGGCAAATTATGAAAGTAACAATAAAAAATAATTTGAAATTTGAGGCGCGAACATTAGAAGACAAGAAGGAGAAATTTACTCTCTGCCAGTTTTGGTTTTTGGTCACAGCCACCGCTTTTTGTTTTCCTGGAATAATAAAAATGGAGAGCTTTTCACTTTTGCGATTTGTGAAAAGCCTCCCAAGAAATGAGGTTAATATGCAAAATGAAAAGCGCTTTTTCACAGTGTTTTCACTCTCAACATTAAATTTTTCACTTGTGGTTAACTTTTCTTCGGGTGGTAAAAGTTGAATTTTTACCCCCTCGAAAATAATTACTGACGATAGCGATTAACATGAATGTAGCTGGCAGAAAGACAAAAGTTATGAATAAGCAAACGGCAAAAAAACGAACCGGAGAAATCCAGAATAGACGCGCCAGGAGGCGTGGGGAGACATCGGTTAATAGCGGGTTGATTGATCCGACAGTTGTTGCCGACTATTCCAAAATAATACCGAACGCCGCGGACCGAATCCTCTCCATGACTGAAAGGCAGTTACGGCACGAGCAGTGGATCGAAAAATTTGTGGTTGGCTGTAACTCTATCCGTCCGCTTCTCGGAATAATGCTTGCCGCCAGCCTTTTCTTCTGCCTTCTGGCAGCAGGATTCCTCTGTATTTTATACGGTCACGATACTGCCGGCGTCGCAATCATCGGCTCGACTCCTCTGGCAGGGCTGGTCGCAAAATTTATTTACGGGACGAAAAATTAATGAGATGTCGTAACAGAAGAACTTATAACGTAAATCTCTGATTCACTATGACGGATTATCTATTTATTCTGAAATCTCATGGGTAGTTTTGAGCACCACTTCACAGAAGGCTGTTTTCATTTTGATTAATGGTTTGAGAAACGTCCGCTCTTCTTAGCGCAGATCAAACAATATATGCTGCTCTTCAATTTTCGTACCGTACTATTTTTCAATAATGGGTTGTGCAACCACACATTCATTTAATTCTTCCAGTTCTGGTTAAGGAATATTTTTGAATTTAAATCCTAATAGCACCGTGATTAAAACCGTTTGATATTTGTTAAACAATAAATCGTTTCTTTTCTTATATTTATGAGTGATTAGAGCTTTACTCGTAGATTAAAATTTTGTAATATTATTATTGGTAAAGAAAGTTAGGCTGCCAAGCTTACCTCCTCCAATTCACCGAGTCTCAAGAATCATTTCAACCAAATACATCTGATTCTTTTTAATTCTAAATTTTAAATTTATTCGGTTTTATAAACTCATCACCAAAATGAGTTGATAAGATAATCGTGACTGTAGTACGAAAGTCATGATTAAGCGTGCAGAAGCTCCACGTTTTTGCGCAAAATATAGCAATATGCTGCTAGTCTCAGGCAGTATAATAATCCCGCCTAGATCGGAAAGAACTTCACATCCTATGAAACTTAATTCTAAAGCTCGTTTAAAACGCACCACGAACGACGACTCATCAAATAACACCTCAAAACAGACTAATAATAGTGTTGTTTTGTATTTTCAAGCCCGGATCGATTTTCAAAAAATCGGACGGATAATCCTTGCCACACTCACTATTTTCAACTCCTTGTTCGGGTTATTGTTTTTTAATGGATCTTACAAGACTGAAATGCAAAAGAGTCAGTTTCCGGCGCCGACCATTCAAACTACCAAACCGGCGGATAACTCTGACGGCTCCAGGCGAGTTACGAAACCGAACCCTAGGAAAAGAAGAACCAGGGTAAAACAATGTTTCTGAATTCTTGAAGGGGCGGTTGCCCCTTTCTTTTTATTCTAAACTGCACGTTCTGTAGCTGTTATTCAGATTCGGTGCCCTTAAAAAGAAATCCTCTTTAATCAATTCGAGCGGATTGTCAGGATCAGGCTCAAAAAGAATCAAGCTTAAGCTGTTGTTTCACTGATATTCAACTAATGACGGCTGAACCCCAAGTAGGAAATCTGGTTGTCCGTTTTTTGGAGTTTCAAAATCATAAGTCAGCGTCAGTTCGACGAATTGGTCATTCTTTATTATATCGTCGTAAAGCGATTTAATTTTTTCATATTCTTTATCGTTATCTTCGATGGAATCTCTTGAGATTAAGGTATAATGGCGCAGAAAATGCAGCACCTCTTTCGATGGATTTTTATCTAAAATATTCTTTTCGGAAAAATCGCTGCTTTGAATGATTTCCTGCGCAACCGTTAAATCTTCCGGTGAGAGATTCCGGTATTCTTCTTCCCAAATTGGAGTATAACCGAGTTTGTAGCGACATAAGTGACGATAAATTATATACGTCTCGGGCATATAAAGAATCTCGAAAAATTCATTTAAATCCTTACCAAAAGCTTCTTCAAAAAATGATGCTTTTTTGTTCGGGTGATAAGGGGCGACAATCCCTTTACTGACGTTTAAAATCGCTTGAATGGCACGAATAAATTTCTTCTTCCAGTGTTTTCCGACGTGTTGACGGTTTTTTGCTTTATCTCCGAAAAGCGGAATGAATTTCATGGGAAACGAGAAAATAGCGACATCAAACTCCTTACCTAGCTCGACATTTATTTTCAATCTCTCGTAAAGCTCTTCCGGCTTGTCGTTGAAATTATAAAGAATATAATTTGAAAGTTCTTTAATACCGTATTTTGCCGCTAGTCTGATTGCTTCCCGATATTTATCTTGCAATCCCAGATAATCGAACGCAATGCGCAGAGGTCTAATGGGAATCTCGCTCATCTTCTTCATTAAATCCTCGGTTACATAACGGCAGTCCGTTCCTTGATTAAAGTCAACATATCTTAGTTTAGGAGCTTTATTTCGGTATTTTTCGTAGGTTTTTTTTATCAGGGGGTAAACCTTTAGGATTTTCTCTTTCGTTACGGTATCAGGATTTAATAAGTCATTATCGTCTAAAATTTCATAATAGCTCTGAGCCACGTCTTCTTTTAGCTTCGGTATCAGCTCATTCATCAAACGGAAAGCTCGCCGAGTAAACGCAACATCATTAAAGCCGCTCTGTAAGTTTTTTACCGCTATTTCCAGTTGATTGGGTTCTACATAGGTTGCTCCTTTATAAAAACCCATCGCCTTGATTTCGTCAATGATTTCGGGGAAATTGCGTGACGCGAGGACATTATTATCCATTAATAATAAATTCTGCTGGTCACCGAATCGCTCTTTAATTACCTGAAATTTATCGATTGTTTCAATTTTCGGTTTATATTCGGGTTCAAGCACCGGAACAGAGCAAAAAGAACATTTACGCGTACAGCCTTTCGTCATAAATGTTATAAAGGCACTTCTGGTCGGATACTTATAATCGATTTCATCGAGAATTGAATAATCTAGTGGAAGATTATCAATAATGATTCCTTTTGCTTCCGACAATTCTGGGTCGAGAATATCCGGTTTATCCAGAAGCCCGGTAAACGGCTTTATGCCTACTTCTTCTTCCAGCTCCTTGTGAAGTAGCGTCGCCAAAACGCCACCAATCTGCAACTCGTTTTTATCTTTTACCAAATACTTGCAGAAATTTATGGTTTCGACGGTTATTTTCCAGTAAAAAGTGAACAAAGTCGTTACGTAAATGCGGTCGAAACGGGGACTTTCAATGTATTTCTTCTTTCTGTAGTATTCGGCAAAATCTACCAGACACTGTGAGAGCAATTCTTTGTATTGGTTGTTTTCTAATCCGAGTTCCTCCAAAAAAACAAGCTGATTTTTTTTGGTTTTAATAAATTGCCTGATAGCCGGCTTAAACGCCCTCCACGAGATCTGCTCGTCAATATTCGTGAGCTTTTCAACGCAATCCTCAAAAAGCAAATCAAGGACAAAATCCTGCATATTGCCCTTGTAAAAACGGACATTATCGCCGAGCATCCGATGATAGGTGGCAATCTTCATCAGACCAATCGGCGGATATTTGTTTGCGTAATTCGGTTCAACAAGCAATATATTCCGTTTCATAGCTTTTGCCTTACTTGAATTTCTCTTCTATTTTTTTTATTAGATTTTCAGCTAATTCGGGAGCGAGCACGCTTTGTATAACAGCGTAGACTTCCGACATTAACTTTCTTTGTGACCGATCCAGCTTATTCAATTTATCAGTTCTGAAAACTGGTTTGTCAAGACTGACATTAATTTTGGTTTCTTTAACGTTCGGTATATCAGTTTTTACGGTTTGCTTAAAAATCTTCGCAATCGGCGTTTCACTGTTGGTGGCAGCAATTTCCTTAAATTTATTTAGTGTTTTTTCCGCTTTTTCCGCAGCTTCCTTTTTCTGCCGTAATTCGGTTTCCAGTTTCCCTAATTCTTCTCGATTGGTAACTCCGTTTTTTTGCTTTTGATCAACGACTTGTTTCAATTCATAGAAAGCCTCTACCTTCCGCTTGGCAGCATGAATGTCCGAGGCTCTGTTACAAAGCCGGTCGATCTCCACGCACACAGGCTTCAGTTTTTCCTGCAGTTGAGAGTAGACAGCATTAGCCTCAAAATCATCTCTTCTACCATTAGGAATTAATCCCGGGTCGAATGTATAAATCTCGCCCAGAACATAGCGGTTATATCTCGGGTCTTTAAAAAGTCTTTCCAGACGATACTCATCCCCGATTTGAATGTTATGTTTTCTCAAACGGAGTCCTCTGCCTTTGTTTATCTTCGTCAGATGTAGATTCTGAACATTGGAAATGCTGTACCAGCCCCAAAATAGAATTTTGTTGTCTTTCGTGTGCTCCTTGAAGATGACAATATCTTTAACCTCTCCGATTTTTTCCGGACTTCCGTTATTATCCTTATACAGAAAAGTCTTGTAACCCTTATAAATTTGCTCGGTATTGACGAAAAGATTGTATTCATCTATTTTCACGCCATCGTTTCGCATCTCTTCGTAAATCTTCGACCGAAAAATGAATGAACTATCGAACGGAACCGGCGCGACGAATCTTAGATAGTCTCTGATTTCCAATTTGCTGAGCAACTCCGGGTTATTAACTCCCGACATTGTGACTTTAAAGTAATGTTCGTCCCGTTTTTCCGGCACTGTCTGAAAGGAAGTAACCGCCATTATTAAATCGTCCGCAGCTTCCTTCCTTTCCCGGTCTGCGAGCGTGTCGTGTAATTGTCTGGCGTCCCAAACCATTATCGATTTTGTGTCTTCGCCGAAACTGGAGGTTTCAAATATCAGCTTGTCGCAGTAGGCTAGCCCGCCAAGCCGACCGATTCCTCGGAAGCCTTTGTCTTTGCCTATCTCTTTCTCGGATTGCGCCACATTTTGCAGCAGATCCTGAACTTTGTCGGTCGGAATTCCTGTCCCATTGTCGTGAAATGAAATTTCTTTAGCGGATTCGTTGATTTCAATATGAATCTCGCCTTCTTTTTGAGTTATAAGTCCCTGTTCGACCGCCTTGTCAATTGCGTCTGCGGAATTCTGAATGTATTCACGATAAACGCTCCGGGCATCGGAATACATACCGGTGGTTAGATTTTCGATGACGAATTTGCCGATTACCGGCTTCTTTTGACTATCCATTCGAGTGCTGCTTATAAACGGGTCTGGGAAACTTTATATGTAATAATGAGCGGAAAGCCGGATGGTCAATAATATACTCGCCGGGCTGAAAGCGCGGCATCATATTTCTGTAAATCGTAGGAATATGACGATAATCCGGTTTGGAGCTTTCCGTGGAATTGGTTCTGCCGTAGGCATTCGTCGAACAGTTGCCTTTTACCCGGTCATGAATAACGCTTCTAAACTGTTCGACCGAAAATAAAATGATTCCGAGCGACCTGCCACGTTCGGTTATTTCCAACAAACGCCGGAGAACTCCGGAATTTTTCGGAACGTCGCTCGAGGCGTATTTGTTCAATTCATCAACAAAAATAATTATCTTTGAGGGAATATCGGCGGAATCTCTTTCCTCGTTCCTTCCAAGCTTCAAATCATAAATTGCGTTGATAACATCCCCGAAGACAAAGCCCTGAAGTTCTTCTTCAAGTTTGGCAATATCAATGACGAAAACTTCATTTTTCTTGATATTGGCTATTTCGTCGGCGATTCTTACCTCGCCTTTGTTAGAATCGAGATTATCGACGAAAATAGAGCTTTTTTCATAAAGACGATTGAAGTGACGGCTGAATTTCCGCCAGCTGACGACCATTATTTCTTTATCGCCGCCAGAATCCCTTTTTTTATTTTTTTCGAGTTCTGCCTTAAAACGCTGCCATTCGGTGATATTTGAAAACTCGCTGCTTTCTGAGTTAATAACGGCAAGAATAGAATCCATTGTTCCAGTCGAGTCTTCGACGTTGGAAAAAAGCATATCTATTTTGCCTTTGTCTTGGGAGTAAGTGTAAGCATACTGATATGCTTTGCCCAGATGCTTCTGATTATCAAGTAATTCGTTGGCGTAAGTAACGGTTGCTGGGTCTGAAGCGAATGGATAAAAATATTTGACATTTTCAAAGGGAGTTGGTTCTATACTCAGTTTTTTGTAAATATCACGCTCTTTCTCGCTTAAATCCTTGTTAGGCTCGTCCAGCGAGAGCAGGTCACGCCCTTTAACATTGAGAATAACGAAAGCAACGCTTTGCCTGCCGTCTTCAGGTTCTTTGGAATATTTATCCTGAATGGCTTTCAGTAAAAACATTGCGTAGGACGTTTTCGATGCTAAGCCGGAAATCCCTGAAATGTTTAAATGCGCGCCGTCAGGACCAATAAGAAATTGGGAGTTAAAGAAGACTGGAACTGAAACCGGATTATCCACATACATCTCGACATATCCACACGGCAGCGGATTCTTTATTTCCGAAAGCCCTAATGCTTCTTCCACGTCTTTGCTGTCCGCAAACATCACTGGACTACCGTCAAAAACCGGAGTATAAATATCTTTTGAATTACCTAAAACGCGGGCTTTAACGTAATTCATTCCAATCCGTGTCATATTTTGAGTGATGTCGAGGTTGCCGAAATCACTCGAAATAAAACCGCCAAGCGCACTGCTTGAATCGGTGATGTGAGAAATTTCCTCTACTATCCCGTAAGTAATCGATTCCCGTATATGTCTAACTTTGACAACGTCGAAGGGTTTTAGAATCAGCTTTTGGTCTGTCCAAAAATAAAACTCTTCAACCGTCGTCGGAGCTTTTTCAGTCGCAACGACTTTTCCTATTTTTTCCGATTGCGGTTTTTCCATTCTAGCTCTCGCTTAAAATAAATTAATAAAATGAAGGTCGCTCAAATATTTGCTTTTTATAAAAGTTTCGGTCAGAAAAACCGGGTATAGGTGGTTAGCCCACCGCTCGTCTTTCCCGTAGCAAACAGGATTTCGCTCATTGATAATATGAGCTGTAATGCGGTCAATTTCCTCACTGTCGATTCCGTCTTTTTTTTCGTCGTCGGTAACGAGAATTTTTTCCAATTTCAAGACGCCGGCGAAAGGGCTAACCGAATGCATCTTATCTCTGATTCGCACATACCAGATCGCATATTCGACATCGCCTAGCATTTCGCTCGAATACCTATAAGCAACGGTCCGGCAGCCAGCTTCTAAATTAGCGATTTTGGCGGCGTTGCTCTGGCTTTTTATATCTTTCGTCAACTCGGGGTTAAATGATTTTGAAACCCCAACAACGCGCCGGAAGTTTTCTTTATATTTGGCAAGCTCGCGCGTGTCGGACGGCGGATTTGAATATTGCAGCGAGCCGTCTTTTATCAAATAATTATCTGTATCAAGCAATCTTTTCTGAGTTAAAGAAGCAACGACGGATTTTTCGCTGGCAATCATTTTGTCCTGAATAGTCGCAGTACCGCGTTTCATGTATTCCTCAACGTCCTTTTTCGCTTCGTCCGAGTTGTAAAGCAAAATTTCATTGAATTTAAGATCGAATTTCCGAAGTCGCTGATGCTCGTTGATTTCTTTGGTCAGCCGTTCCAAGAACTGCTTACGGTATTTCTCGCGCGCCGTTGACAGAGAAGGCAGCGATAAAACTAATAATTTTTCAAGCATTTTTACCGTAAACGATTCTCGGTCTAGTCTATTACAGCAGGCGACCCCTATTTGCCCACCCAAAACGGGAAATAAACGGTTTTGATATTGAATGTCGTCTATTTTATAAACTCGGCGACTTCCGTCTAGAAAAAAACTAAAAAGAGGCTGGTCTTTTTGAATGTCCTCCGCATAACCGCTTAGATTTTTAATCTGCTTTGCATCTTTATCGCTTTCGGCAATTTGTCCGCGTTTCAGAACATAACTCTCATGGTCATCATAGGCGACCGTCGGCACACTTATTTCCTTGTCATAGCAGAATCTAAAGGATTTATAAGCTTTACCACTGGTTTTTTCGGCAATATGCTCTAAAATGCCATTCATAACCGTGAGATAATTCCGAATAAATCGAAACGTCTTTAATTACGCCTCAAAAATACAGAATCTATATAAATATAAAGTTATTGTAGGTTAAACCGTCGGGACAAGATTATACACTGAAATCCCCCTAAAGCAAGAAAGTTGTTAAATTTTAATTAACAAATAATTGGTCTTGGAGAAATTTCTATCTTCTGAAAATTTACAATTTTCATGTAGCATGTGATACAAATTATCGTTTTCACTCTATTTTCCGGCAAAATTCACGTTGAACTTGCTTTTCTTTCAACTGTATATCATAAAATTTTGATTTTATGATACACTTTAAAACGAAAATCACTTATTTTTCCCGAAATATAATATAAAACCCTTGTTTTTATTGGCTTTTAGTTAATAAATGGACAAATTCCCTGTTCTAAAAATACCGGAATCCGAGATTTTGACGCCTGCGGGCGAAGTCGATACCCGTTTGAATGGGCGGATTGCGGCACAGTTCATCAATAAATCGAATTCCGAGCTGACCAGAAAGAATTATCTTTCCAACTTGCGGCAGTTCATGCTTTTTTCCGGTAAAAAAGATGCGACGCAGGTTCTGGTTGAAGACGTTCTGGCGTGGCGTCAGTCAATGGAAAGCCGCGGGCTGGCGCCGCACACTATTTCAACGAAGCTGGCGACCTTGAGTGCTTTGTTCGAGTATTTTCGTGATTACGGCATCATCAACCGCAATCCGGCGACGACCAGATTAGTATCCCGACCGGAAAAGCCGCTGCAAAGTCCGAAAGGACGCGCGCTGTCTGTCGAGGAGGTTCGTTATCTGCTTTATATTATCAAGCGCGATAATCCGGTTGATTTGCGCGATTTCGCCATCGTTTATTCGATTCTGCGTTTAAGTTTGAGAGTTTCGGAAATCTGTCGATTGAAGGTTTCTGATATAAAACGAGAAGGCAGGCATTGGGTGATTGATTATCGCTCGAAGGGCGGCAGACGTGAACGGCAGCCGCTTCCCTCGGATGTGAAAGAGGTTATTGACGATTATCTGGAAGCCGATAGGATAAACAGGAAAGACACGAAAACCGGCGGAGAGAACGCTTTTCTTTTTCAGGCGGATATTTCCCGCAGAATTTTCGGGCAGAGCCAGCCTTTGACGACTCGTCATATCTGGCACATTGTCAAGACCAGAGGAAAATCCGCCGGATTGGGAAAGCTCGCGCCGCACGATTTAAGAAGGACGGCGATTACCAAGGCTTTTCAGCAGAATGCGCCGCTGACTTCGATTTTGAATATGAGCAAGCACAAGTCGGTCGAGACTTTGATGATTTACAACAAGGGCTTGGATAATCTGGAAAATAATGCCGTGCACTCTTTAAACTACGACTCCGAATAAAAGACCGATTTTTCTACAATTTTGATTTAATTGAAAAATTTAAATCGCATTGATCATCTATCAGATCGTCTACATGGATACCTGCTGCCCGCGCGTAAGATAAAAGCACTGGTAACGGCGGCTCCCTTTCTCCACTTTCATAGTGCGAGATGGTCGAGCGGTCGAAAATACTTTCATAGCCTAAATGCCGCAACATCTCCGTTTGTGACATCTTCAAATGTTCCCTGATTTGTTTTAACTTTTGAGGCAGACGTGCGACCTTCAAGCGCGGCTTTAAACCCATCAGGCAGGCGACCTCCTGACGAGTTTGAGCGGTTCTGCAAATTTACTTGATTGACCGATAGTGCGAAAACGCACTACCATTAATAGCCGGAAACATTTTGCCGAAAAGTATAGCAAAACCTCTCCGGCAACGTGGTTCATTAGCTTATTACCACGGTAAACATCTGATTCAAATAATTATATTCGCAAAATTCCCTTAAATTTTAACAGAGAATTCTGCGCATCGCTATATTTTGAACGACTTATGGCAGACCAAATGAAAGCCCTGGAACTTTTGCGTATGCAGCTGGTAAAAGATTACCCGGGAGATACTCCTGCTTTCGGCAAAGCGCTGGATTCGCCGGAAGAAGCCGCGTTTTTTTTTGAAAATCTGGTAATTCCCGCCTTCGAGAAAATCAAAAAAGAATTCGACTCATTTCATTTTACCGTTAATGTTCGCAGATTTCCCCGCGTCACGCGGCTCGATATCAGAGACGGCTGCTCGCTTTTTACCTGTTCAATTAAAATCAGCCGGAAATACGCCTGCGCAATTTTAACCATATTTTACCGCGATCATTCGATCTGCTCTTATAATTTCGAGGAGCGAACGCTGCTCGAGGAGAGATTTGATTTATCAAAAATTTATCAGGTGCTTCCAGAAGAGCTAATAATAACCATTTTCAGCGAGATCTTTATAAATCGTCGAATTTATCTGAAAAGGCTCGTCGAAACCGAAGAGAATGAGCGGCGGGAAAAAGAAGAATTGCGGCGGGAAACAAGGCGGGCTAAACTGATAAATTTGAAGCGAAACAATGAAAAATTCGACCCGCGCGATGAATTTCAAAAATATCTTGACTCGCCCGAGTACGCACGCATGATGAGCTGGTTCGACACCTTCTTCGACCCGGAGGTGGAGGTGGAGGAGGAGGCGGTGGAGGCGGTGGAAGACCCTAATGCTTGAAGCGGATTTTCAGGTTTTTGCAGATTTGAACTTTCAGATTTTTGCAAATTTAGATTTTTAGAA
>JALZHR010000543.1 GCA_030860665.1 Acidobacteriota bacterium | reverse complement strand
ACCGTTCCTCTTTCTATCACTTCCGTGTCGGCGACGATATTAACTTCCGCCGTCTGACCGATTTCCATCTGGAAATCGACCGTCAGACGGTCGTCGACGTTGACCGTGATGTTTTCGCGAACGGAGGTTTTAAAGCCACCCGCCGTGACGGTAATCGAATATCTGCCGGGCAGCAAAAACGGAACGGTGTATGAGCCTTCGTCATTTGCCGTGACGTTGTTGACCACGTTCGTTTCGACATTTTTAACGGCGACGGTCGCGCCGGGAACGACTGCGCCCTGCGGGTCGGTGACGGTTCCGGTAATCGTGCCGCGAAATTCCTGTCCGAAAATAGTGGCGAAGCTGAATAAGAGTATTGCCAGCGTTCCCACAAAAACTTTTAGTCGCATCTGACCTTTTTTCATCGCTTAATGTTCCTTACCTTTTTAACTTAAATCAGAATGATTGTGGATTGATTGTTTACGAGATACGATGATAATTGGTTTTACCAATTTTTGCAAGCCTATTTTGAAGTTTTTTCGGCTATTTTCAAACTTTTTCCGATTTTGTTCAGCAAATGCGAGCTTTTCAATCCGTCTTCGTCGTAAAAATCAAACCTTTACGGCAACTCTGCGTTTTACCAATTCGCCGCCCCAATCTGATGGGTTTTACCAATTCCTTAATATTCAAATATTTTTATTGTCCGGAAATTAAAGTCGAAAACGCCGCGGCGGTCGCTTTTTAGCAGCGCTCGGGACAGGCGGCATTTGCTGGAAAACAGGCGTTATTAAATATTTTCAGCTTATGAAAAAAAATCAATATTTTTTATTGACTTTCTCGTTTAAAGTGCAGTATAAGAAGTTCCATATCGGCAAACGGAGTGATTTATTAATTGCCGGGCGGCTGAGAAGGCTGGAAACAAGGCTTTTTCTTTTTCGACCGGGTGATAATCGGAAGTTTTTGCGCGTAATCTAAATGTCAGCTAACAGAATCAGCCGCGACAGCAGCAGCAGAAGCAACGGCGGCAACAGCAGCAGCACGGAAATCAAAAGACACAGAGAAATTCGGGCTTCGGATTTTAAATCGTTCCGCTTTATCGTCAGCGCGCTGTTTCTGCTCGCCCTCGTCGTTTTCAGCTTAACTTATCAAAAGCCGCAGCCGCCGGTCGAGCAGAGCGGCGTCGCCGAGCCGGAACGCGTGACGGAAAGCCGCGTGACGTTTCTGGCGGTCGGCGATATGATGATTTCGCGCGGCGTCGCGCGTTCCATCACGCGGGCAGGCGACCCGCTGCTGCCCTTCAGAAAAATGGACGAAATCTTTCGCTCGACCGATTTCAACTTCGGCAACCTGGAAGTGCCGATTTCCGGCAACAACAACGTCGTCGGCAAAGGCTTGGTCTTTAATATGCACACGCGCGACCTCGCCGGGCTGAAGGCTTACAATTTTAAGGTCCTGAATCTCGCCAACAATCACGCGCTCGACCAGGGCGTCAGCGGCTTGCGGCGGACGCAGGAATTTTTAAGCGAGCACGGTTTTACGTATCTCGGCGTCGGCGATAATCTGGAACAAGCCTGGCAGCCGAAAACAATTACCGTCAAAGGCGTGAAAATCGGTTTTGTCGGCGCGTCCTACGCGTCCGTTAACGACGGCGGCGTGGCGCGCAACGATTACGTCGCCCGCATCGAGGACAAAGACCGTTTGAGACAGGCGATTGAACGCCTGCGCGGCGAAGGCGCGGATTTCATCGTCGCCACGATGCACGCGGGCGTCGAATACACGCGCCGCCCGCACGAGCCGCAAATCGAATTTGCGCGCAACGCCATCGACTTCGGCGCTGATATGGTCATCGGCGCTCACCCGCACTGGGTGCAGATTTTCGAGACCTATAAAGGTAAATATATCTTCTATTCGCTCGGCAATTTCATCTTCGACCAGGAATGGAGCCGCGACACGAAAGAAGGGCTGGCTTTAAAAATTACGTTAAATAACCGCAAATCTTCCGCGCAGCAGCAGCAGCAGCAGCAGCAGC
>JALZHR010000532.1 GCA_030860665.1 Acidobacteriota bacterium | reverse complement strand
ATATAGCAATTATTTATTGGGAAACGGAGAATTTATGAGCGTAGAGGTCGTGATGCCGCAGATGGGCGAATCCATCACCGAAGGCACGATTTCAAAATGGCTGAAAGCCGTCGGCGAGACTATTGAGCGCGACGAGCCGCTATTGGAAATCTCGACCGACAAAGTCGACGCCGAAGTGCCCAGTCCAGCCGCCGGGACGCTGCTGGAAATCCGTCATCAGGAAGGCGAAACGGTCGAGGTCGGAACGGTTCTGGCATTAGTCGGAAGTCAAACCGGCGCGAGTTCCGCTCAATCAGCCGCCGCTGCGCCGGTCGCCGCGCAAAAACAGGCTGAAACGGCAACCGCGCAGGCGACCGGCGCGGACGTGACGGCAACAGCCGCCGCAAATGCTCAGACGGCAACAGCCAAAGCCCAAAGTCCGCAGACCGCCGCCGACCAGCCGCCGCAAAACGTTGCCGAAACGGCGGGCAGAAGCTACGATTACGACCGCCCGCAAGCGAAACGGGACGCGCAGGGCGACGGCGGCAGCTCGAACGGCGAAAAATCAATCGAAGAGCTGCGCCGGACGAAATCCAGCCCGCTCGTTCGCAACATCGCCAAAGAACACGGCATCGATTTATCGAGGATTCCGGGCAGCGGGATGAGCGGGCGCGTGACGAAAAAAGATATTTTGTCCTTCATCGAATCGGGCGCGGCGCTGAAACCGCAGGACTTGCTGCGCAAGGATGCGCTGGTCGCGCTGCCGATTACGCCGCAGCAGCCTACAGCGCCCGCGACGACTCAGCCGCAAATCGCCCAGCAGCAGCAGCGCGCCGCATACACCGCGCCGCCGGTTGCCGCGTCGGTCGGCGACCGCGTCGAGCCGATGTCGGTGATGCGCAGGAAGATTGCCGAGCATATGACGTTCTCGAAGCAGACCTCGGCGCACGTCACCAGCGTTTACGAGATAGATATGACGAACGTCGCGCGCTTTCGCGACAAAAACAAAGCCGAGTTTCAGGCGCGCTACGGCACGAAGCTGACGTTTATGCCGTTCGTCTTTCAGGCGACCACGCAGGCGCTCAGAAAATTCCCGGTCATCAATGCTCAGGTCGCCGGCGAACAGATTATTTACAAGGGCGACATCAATCTCGGAATGGCGGTCGCGCTCGACTGGGGCTTGATCGTCCCGGTCATCAAACGCGCCGACACGCTTTCGCTTTCGGGCTTGGCGACGACGGCGAACGATTTGGCTGACCGTGCGCGGGCGAAAAAATTAATGCCCGACGAAGTGGCGGGCGGAACGTTTACGATTACCAACCCGGGCGTTTTCGGCGGCTTGTTCGGAACGCCGATTATCAACCAGCCGCAGGTCGCCATTTTGTGCGTCGGCACAATCGAAAAACGTCCGAAAGTCATCACCACGCCGGAAGGCGACGACGTCATCGCGATTCGCTCGATGTCTTATTTCGCTTTGACTTACGACCACCGCATCGTGGACGGCGCGGACGCCGAAAGATTCCTGTCGTTTATGAAGCAGTATCTGGAAACGACGCAGTTCAGCCTTTAGATTGTATTGAGATTTATGAATTGCCTCCGGCTTTAGCCGGAGGACGAGATTAGCTAAAAATACGGCTTTAGCCGAACTTCTAAAAAAGATTTTCCTTATTGCTTTAGCTAAAGCTGAATAGGAAATTTCATTTTTCGATTATTCGGCTAAAGCCTTTTTTGTTTTTTATTTTCTGTCCTCCGGCTAAAGCCGGAGGCAATTCATATTAAAAATTTTTCTTTCGTAAATCGATTTTTGTTGTAGAATAAATTGTCCGTTTTCGGACGGCTGCAAATTTTTTTTCAAAAACAGGAAACATTTTCAGAAACCTGCCGATAACGTTGTGTATGACTGTAATTTGAAAATGAAATCCGATGCTTTGTATTTTGAAAAAATTCTATGCTTCCCAGAATTATCTATATCTAGTATCGAGTCGGATTTCAACGATTTTGACAGTCGTATTGTGTGAAAAAGCCTGAGCGATTTTAAATGTAAGCGGTTTAAATAAAACCACTTGGGAGTTATCAAAAAAATTCTCTTTTTGCGCCCGCAACGAAATTTGAATTTTTTGACAACTCCGATAAAAAAATAAACATCGCAAAAGCTGATTCGCGATTTAAGAAATCAAGAAAGATAAAGGATGGGTTTATTAATTATGTTGAGAAAATTTTCGGTATTGGTTTTAGCTTTGCTTCTCGGAGCGGCGAGCGTTTTCGCTCAAACGGACGCGCAGCTGCGCACGGTTGCCAGCGGGCAGAAAATGAAGGTTCAGGGCGTCGTGGTCAGCAAAGACGCCGACCGCATTATCGTTCGTGACGCGACGGGCGTCGACACGCCTGTGCTGCTGACCAACGCGACCAGCATCAAAACCAAAGGCGGATTTTTTGGCGGCGGCGATCGCGTCGCCGTTAATCAAATCGTTCGCGGTTTGAGTCTGGAAGTCGAAGGACGCGGCGACGGCTCGAACCTAGTTGCGACGAAAGTTCGTTTCGGCAAAGACGATTTCCGCGTGGCGCAGTCAATCGACACGCGCGTTTCGCCCGCTGAAGAGCGCATCACGCAGGCTGAGCAGAACGCGCAGCGCATATCCGGTCAGATTGACGAGCTGATGGCGGTTTCAAACGCCGCCCGCGGCGGAGCGAAAGCCGCGCAGGAAACGGCTGACGCAGCCGTTCAGGGCGTCAACGCGACCAACCAGAGAATCAGCTCGCTGGACGACTACGTCGTTCAATCGACCGCTACGGTCAACTTCAAAGTCAACAGCGCGGTTCTTTCGCCCGAAGGCAAAGCGCAGCTTGACGAAGTGGCTCAGGCGGCGATGCAGCTGAAAGGCTACACCATCGAAATCACCGGCTTTGCCTCGGCTGAAGGCGGCACGAAGCAGAACAAGGTTCTGAGCCAGCGTCGCGCGCAGGCGGTGATTGATTACCTGGTCGAAACGCACAACGTTCCGCTTCGCAGAATCGGCACGTCTTACGGTTTCGGCGAGCTTCAGGCGGTTGCCGACAACACGACCCGCGAAGGACGCGCGCAGAATCGCCGCGTCGAAGTTAAATTACTGGTCAGCCGCGGCTTGAATCAGAACGTCGAAGTCAGAAGAGACGCCACGACGACCGACACTCAGCCGAACGACCAGCAGTAATCGCTTGAGCAGAACAACCGACCGCAATAGAGCGCGCGAGGCTTCGGTCTTTCGCGTTCTATCGCGGTCTTTTTTCAAGGGGCAAAGCGTCATGAGACAGCAGAGACAATTAAAAATCAGCTTCGGAATCTTAGTTTTAATATTAATATCGGCGTTTTCCGCTTTCGCGCAGACGCCGCAGACGACTCCGCCGCCTGTAGTCGAAGACAACGACGTTATCCGCGTGGAATCGCGGCTGGTTATCGTTCCGGTTTCGGTCACCGACAGCAAAGGTCAGCCGGTTACGAATCTCGGAAAAGAGGATTTCGTCGTCACTGAGGAAAACAGACCGCAGGAAATCGCTCAGGTTTCCGACGCCGAAAAAGTTCCGCTCGAAATCGCGCTGCTTTTCGACGTTTCGGCGAGCACGGACGCGATGTTTAAATTCCAGCAGGAAACCGCCGCGCAGTTTTTGCGCGACGTGATGCGTCCGGACGACCGGGCGACGATTTTTACCATCGGCGGACGCCCGGTGATGGTTCAGGCGCGCGACACGGCGGAAAAATCGGCATACGCCATTAAAATGATTGCGCCGACCAAGCAATTCACGGCTTTCTACGATACGGTCGGCGCAGCCGCCGATTACCTGAGAGCCGCGCCGCAGGGCAGGCGCAAAGTCATCGTCGTGATTTCCGACGGCGAGGACACGAACAGCGTGCGCGTCGCCAAAGCCATTCAGGACGGATATAAAAGCCTGGGCAAAAAAATAGATACGCTCGATTCAAAGAGCCTTTATCAGTTCACCGTCGCGCGGCGAAACGAGGCGACCATCCGCGAACAGTCGCGCGTTCTGCAATCGCTGCAAAACGCCGACGCGGTTTTTTATTCGATAAATCCGGCTGGCAGCTCTTATCAATTAAATAAAATCAGCCAGTTCGGGCAATCGAATCTGCAAAAATTTGCCGACGAGACGGGCGGCGCGGCTTTTCTGCCGAAATTTCAGCCGACCGATTTGAAGGACGGGTATCAGAATTCGGCGAACACGCGTCTGAATCAGGAAACGCTGACCAGAATCTTTCGCCAGCTCGCCAACGAATTGCAGGCGCAGTATCTCGTTCAATATTATTCGGAAGCCGATTTTCCGAACAACAAATACGTGAAATTAAACGTCGGCTTGAGAAATCCGCAAAATTACCGCCTGCGCGCGCGGCAGGGTTATTTTGTGAAAAAATAGAAACGGCGGAAACGGTAAGCGGTAAGTGTTAAGTGGTAAGTTCGTTATTTTATAACTGCAACTTACGGCTTACCGTTTGCCGCTTCTCTCTGTAAAAGCGTTTTTGCCTTTGTCCGAATTATTTATTTTCTTCGGGGATTTCCTTCGTATTGCCG
>JALZHR010000338.1 GCA_030860665.1 Acidobacteriota bacterium | reverse complement strand
CGACGAAACCTCTTTCTCGCCGGATTTTGCGCGGCGTTTGCCGGAGAAAGCCTCCGCGGTATTTTTCCGGCGGGTTAACATCGCTTTCCATCTCCGCAATTCCGGCGCGGGCTTCCGTTGAATTACTGCATACCTTGCGTGTTGTCGCCGTTTGCTATCGTGTAGCTGCTCGCCTGCGTATGGTCGCTGATTAAAACGCCGTCGCTGATTAAAACGCCGTCGCTAATCAAAACGCCGTCGCTGATTAAGACGCCGTCGCTAATCAAAACGCCGTCGCTGATGAGGACGCCGAGCGGGCAATAAACCGTTCCGCTGCCGAGCGCGCCGCCGTTGCTGGTTATAACGTTCGGCGATGCCATTAATCCGGCTGAATAGCTCGAAGGATTCAAAGAAGCTATGCCGTCCGACATCAGTACGCCGTCGCTGAAGGTTTTACCGAAGTTGTAAACCTGCTGGTATTTCGAAATAAGATTCTGTCCGGCGATAAACCCGTGATTCGACGTAATTATCTGCGACCAGGCGAAGCTAGTGCCGCCGATTGACGAAGTCGCCGCCGGCGCTGTCCAACCGGTCGAAACGATGCTCGCTCCGTTGGCGGTGGTCTGGAAATTCAAATCGCCGCGCAGCGAGTTGGCGAGCCTGATTGCGCCTTCGACGTTAAGCTGTCCCGCGCCCTGCTCGAACATATTCGCGCCGGGAAGCGGCTGCGCCGTATATTGCAGAATCATCTTGACCATATTCGGCGTCAGCTTCGGGTTCGCCTGCAAAAGCAGCGCCGCCGCGCCCGACGCGATTGGCGTGGACATAGACGTTCCGCTCAGATTCATCATCGCGTCGGTCGCGCCGAGCGAGTTCAAAACCGGGTCGGTCAGCGTGCCGACCTGGGTGGCGATTAAATTATTCGCCGCCTTGTAGGAAATCAGCTTGTTTCCGGGTGCGACGAGGTCGGGCTTAATCAGGTTGTCGAAGCGGCGTACGCCGGTGGAATCGGTATAAAACGAGCGTGTCGGACCGCGGGAGCTGAACGAGGTGATGACGTCGTCGCTGCGGGCGTTCGTGCCGAACGTGTTGGTCGCGCCGACGGTGATAACGTGCGGGCTGTTGCCCGGCGAATGAATGCGCCCGTAGGCTCTGCCGCCCTGATTGTTTTTGCCCAGGTTGCCCGCCGCCGCGACGACGACTATGCCGTTGCTCGCCAGCTCGTGAACTTTGCGGCAAACGGGGTCGTTCGTATACGTATCGACGGCGACCGAGCCGAGACTGAGATTGACGACGCGAATGTTGTATGTCGCTTTATTCTGCAAAATCCAGTTCAAACCGTTCAGCAGCCACGAAGTCTGACCCGTTCCGTCATTGCCTAAGACCTTGACGCTGATGATATTCGCGTTCGGCGCGACGCCCCTGTAAGCGCCGTTGCTGACGTTCGAGCTTCCGACCGCCAGACCCGCGACGTGTGTTCCGTGACCGTAATTATCGGCGGTCGCCGCCATATTAGTGCTGGTAAAATTAACGTTTGCCACGATGCGCGACCCGTTCGCGGCGTTTTTAAAACCTCTGTGCTCGGCGTAGATGCCGGAATCGACAATCGCCACGCCGATGCCGCTTCCGTTCAACGTATAAGCCGGGCGCGTCGGCGTCGCCGCCTGCGAGCGGGTCAAGGTAACGCCCGTCGTATCTTCGACGTGACCCGACATCTGAACGGCGCGGTCGGGCGACATATAGTTGACCAGTCCGCTCTGCGAGAGCTGGTTGACCGCGCTCAAAGGCAGATTGACGACCAGCATATCGCTGTCGCCGATGCGGTCGTTGATGCGCGCCTCGCCCTGCGCCATCAGCGTTCTTAAAACTGAATTGTCGGCGTCTTTGGCTTGCAGAATAACGTCGACGCGTTTTTTTCCGCTCGGGTCTTCCGCCATCATCGCGCGCAAATCGGGCGAAACGTTATCGCCGCGAAACTCTTCGCCCTGAAACTCGGCGGAAGATTTTTCAAAGCCGAAAATTTTACCGTTCTGATTGATGAAAACGGGCGCAAAAAGCGCGGAAAGCTCGGCTCGCTTTTCGATTTTTTCCGAATAAGCGGCTTTCGAGCCGCCGCCGATAATCCGGATTTTGCTTTGCTGCAAAGCGTTCGTCAGTTTTTCGCCGATTTCGACGTTTTCGACAAAGCCGTCGATTCCGTCGATAAATAAAATGATGTTGTCCTGAGCCGCCAGCTCGTTAATGACGGATTCGACCAGAAGGGCGGCTTGCGCGCCGGTTTCGGCTTCGGAAAAAAGCTTTCCGGTTTCCAGTTTGAGCACTCGTCTGCCGGACAGGGAAGCGGGAGAGTTAGCTTTTGCCAAGCGAATCGCCAGGTGTTCGACCACAAGCTCCTGATATTCGCCCGTTTCGTCCAGAACTATCGGCTGGCGCGCGTCGCTGCCGGTCAGAATCTGCACCAGCTGGCTGACTTCGCGCTCGAAGTTTACGCTTTGGTTTAATCTGTTCTCGCGCGCTAAACGCGTCAAATCCGAAGTGTATTTTTTCAGTGTTGGCGTGTTTGAGGCTTCGGGAACAGCGTCGCTGTCGGCTCGGTCAACTTTCGGGCTGGCGCAGACGCCGATGACATTAACGAAAACCAAAGAGAACAGTAGCATTGTCGCCGCGACGGCTCTCATCAATTTTGCATTAGATTTTTGTGACATCATTTTATTTACCTTTTTGTTTACCTGCTTGTTCTTTACTGAAGCTGAAGGTGCAATCGCCCCCAGCGGCGAAGCTATTGGCAATGAACGTGCCAGAAACGAGTGATAAAGCTAAATGTTGAAATATAAACGTTTATTTGATTTGTAAGAGCGCGCGGCAAGACGCTGAATGACAAAAAACAGTCAAAATGAAATGCCCGATTTTGTCACTTTGACCGGGCGCGACAAAAAAATGGCTGCGCAATCAGCGCAGCCAAAGGGAAGAATGAGCAGTTTTCAGTTAGTCTTTTGGTGGAAATCGTTGCAGAAAAAATCCAATTGATTCAAGCGATGTGAAGGGACACACGCTGACCTTTTATTAATCAAGCCGCGTGCCAATTAGTTAAGTGTTGAAATATTTAATCTTATTAATATCGGGCGAAGAGATGCGGCGGTCATTCTGAAAGAAGCCGGGATTCATTTTGAGAGAATCGGTCAAAAAAAGTGAAAAAGGATAAAAGTGAAAAAGTGAAAAAGCGAGTTGAGCAAAAATTCAACTCGCTTTTTCACCTTTTCACTTTTTCACTTTTTCACTTTATATGCCGAGAACGTCGATGAGTTCCTGCACCGCGCCCGCCGATTTTTGCAGCGCGGCGCGTTCTTCGTTGGTCAGCGAGATTTCGATGATTTGCTCGACGCCGTTGCGACCGAGTTTTACGGGAACGCCGACAAACAAATTATTGATTCCGTATTCGCCTTCGAGATAGACGGCGCACGGCAGAATTTTCTTTTTGTCTTTCAGAATCGCTTCCGCCATTTCGACTGCGCCGAGCGACGGAGCGTAATAAGCCGAGCCGGTTTTCAGCAGCCCGACGATTTCCGCGCCGCCGTTTGCCGTGCGTTTGACGATGGCGTCAATCTGTTCTTTCGGCAGCAGCTCGGTAATCGGGATTCCGGCGCAGGTCGAATAACGCGGCAGCGGAACCATCGTGTCGCCGTGACCGCCGAGGACGAAAGCCGTCACGTTTTCGACCGAAACGTTCAGAGCTTCGGCGAGAAAACAGCGCATACGCGCCGCATCCAGCACGCCAGCCATTCCCATCACGCGGTTTTTCGGGAAACCGGAACGCCGGAACGCGACCTGCGTCATCGCGTCGAGCGGATTGGAAACGACGATGATAAAAGCGTTTGGCGAATATTTCGCCACCTGGTCGGTGACATTGCCGACGATGTCCGAATTGGTTTTCAAAAGGTCGTCGCGGCTCATTCCGGGCTTGCGCGGCAATCCGGCGGTGATGATGACCACGTCCGAATCAGCCGTTTCCTCATAGGAATTCGCGCCGACCAGCTTTACGTCGAAGCCGTCAATCGGCGCGGCTTGCGCCAAATCCAGCGATTTGCCCTGCGGCGTTCCCTCGACAATGTCAACCAGAACCACATCCGCCAGCTCCTTGCTGGCAATCCAATGCGCGGCGGTCGCGCCGACGTTGCCCGCACCGACAACCGTCACCTTATTACGTCTAAGCATCTTTATTCCTCTCTGTTTGAAATTAATTGTGTTTGATAAAGCTTTATTTTGTCACGGTTGAAGGCAAACGGCAAATTCCGGTTTTCTCAAAAATTTATCGAAAATCGCCCGAAGCACAAGATAACGGAAAATGGAAAATGGAAAACGGAAACCCTTCCTTCATTCTCTGTTTTCCGTTTTTTCCGTTCGGGCTTCTGCCTCAGCCTTTAATCAAAAATTTTTTTCTCATCTGATACCTTTTCCGAATCGTTTACGCGTTAGCTTATTGAAGATTATCGTCGCCGACGAAAATTTTATTTATACAGGTCATACGATTTGGGGAGAAAATCATGAAATTATATTCCGTCTTAATTCTTTTGGTTCTTTTGTTGGTCGCGGCAGGCTCGGCGCTCGGGCAGACGACCGTTATTAATTATCAGGGACGCGTCAGCGAAGCCGCCGCGCTGGAAAACGGCAGTTATCAGTTTCAGTTCAGGCTTTACGACGCGGCGGAAGGCGGCAACCAGGTGGGCGCGACCGTCGAAACGCAGGTTCTGGTGACTAACGGAGCTTACTCGACCGCCCTCGATTTCGGCGCGGAAGTTTTCGCGGCGGGCGGTGAGCGTTATCTGGAAATCAGCGTTCGCAAAACCGCAAACGACGCTTACGCGCCTTTGAGCGCGCGCGAAAAAATCAACTCCGTGCCCTACTCGATTAGAGCGAACACGGCGACGACCGCCGAAAACGTAGGCGGCGTGAATTCGACGGACATTTCCAAAAGCGTCGATGCGGTCAGTAACGCGACCTCGAACAACGTCGGCGGCGCGATTGTCAAACGCGACGACAACGGTCAGGTCGCCGTCAGCGGCATCGTTTTCCCCGACGGAACGGTTCTGAAATCGGCTGGTTTCACGGGCGGCAAAGTCGTCAATCCGACGACGGCTAACATCGCCGGAACGGGAACGCCGAACCGCATTTCAAAATGGATGGACTCGACCGGAACGCTCGGCGATTCGACGATTACCGAAACGTCGACGGGCTTGGTCGGCATCGGCAACCCGAATCCGACGTCAAAACTCTCGGTTCTCGACGGCGCTAACGCGGAACTGCGGTTTTCCCAGGGCGCTTCCGGCATTACGCCGAGCCTGAGCGTAATCTCCATGCCGTCTTCGATGACGACGGGCGGCGGTCTGACGCTCGCCACGGGAACGGGCGGTTCGAGCTTCGTTTTCAGCGACAACCTGCCGTTCTATATCGTTAAAGACACGAAAGCTAATGTAGTCAACAACAATCTCGGGCACGGAACGCTGCTGTTCACGGTTCTGCCGAACGGCAACGTCGGCGCGGGAACGCAGAATCCGACCGAAAGATTTGAATCCAACGGCAACATCAAAGTCAGCGGCGCGGGCAACGGTATTATTTTCCCGGACGGCACGAAGATGACGACCGCGGGCGGCGGCGGCGGCGGCGGCAATATGAGCGGCACGAGCATCGTCACGGCTATCAACGACCCAGCGACGAGCGGCGTTATCAGCGACGCGCGCGTTTCGGTGAATCTCGCCCGCCTGACCGGCGCGAACGTCTGGTCTGGTGCGAACGTTTTCAGCGCCGGTTTGTCGGCGAACAACTCGCTAATTACCAATGTCGGCAACCCGGTCAACGCTGGCGACGCCGTCAACAAAGCCTACACCGACGCAAACTTCGTGAAATTCGTTCCCGGCGCGGAACAGCTTTCGGTCGGCGACGCCAACGGCACCGCTCCGATGATTAACCTGCGCGGCGGCTCGACCTGCTGCTCGGGTCCGGGCGGACACACTCCTGCCTGGTTCAAGGTTTTCCAGAACGGCAGCTTCGTGGCGACCGGAAATCTCGGAATCGGCGTTTCGCCGAAGCAAGGTCCCGGCTATCGCACTTCGTGGGATTCTTATAAAGGCGCTTTCCGCTCGGGTTACGCCGATTTTGAATGGGACGACGCGACCGTCGGTTTCTTCTCGTGGGCTGGCGGCAGCAACTCGACCGCTGAGGGTCTCTACTCGCTGGCGTTCGGCGACACGAACTATGCGCGCAGCACGAGCAGTATCGCTTTCGGCAGCGGCAACGAAGTCAAAGGCGCGGCTGGCTTCGCGGCTGGCGCGAACAACCGTGTCTGCGACACTTACGGCGTCGCGTTCGGCAACAGCGCTCAGTCGGGCGGTCCGCTCATCAATGGTAAGTGCGACCCGGACACCTTCAACATTCGCGGTCTGGCGGCGGTCGCCATCGGCTACAAGGTAACAGCCGACCAGGACCACACGACGGCGCTCGGTAAATTCGCCACGAACAACGGTTTCAGCGGCACGTTTATCTGGAGCGACGGCTCGGCGCAGCAGTCGGCTGATACTTTCAGAAACACGGCGAACAACGAATTCGCTCTGCGGGCGACGGGCGGCTTCCGCTTCCGCACGAATCTGGGCGGCACGACGGGCTGTAATCTTCCCGCCGGTTCGGGCGTCTTCAACTGCACTTCGAGCCGCTTTACGAAAGAAAACTTTCTGAAGGTCGACGGCACGGACGTTCTTTCCAAACTGCGCAAGATTCCGGTTACTTCGTGGAACTACATCTCGGAAGGTCAGCAGGTTCGCCACATCGGTCCGATGGCTGAAGATTTCTACGAGCAGTTCAAGCTCGGCACGGGCAACGCTTCAATCGGCGTGCAGGATTTGGCGGGCGTGAGCATCGCGGCGGTCAAAGAGCTCGACGCGCAGTTGCAGGAAAAAAATGCGGAGATTGAAAAGCTGAAAAACGAAATCAATCTGCTGAAAGCCAAAGAAACGGAAATGGAAAAACGCCTGGAAGCGATTGAAAAAGCTATCAACAATCAACAGAAATAAATCCAGGCTGTTCTGATAGATAATAAAAAAACATTGGCGAGTGAATTTACTCGCCAATGTTTTTTTTTATTTAACTAACCTAAAAAATCCGCCGCTGATTATATTAAGAAACGGCGGACATGCTCTCCCCTTCACGTCCGCCGTTTCTACTTGGTCGCAATCGGCTTTCGCCTATGCGCCCAAACCCTTAAAAACTTTTCAATAATCCTCGACCGGCAAAGTCACGTCCTTTTTCAGTCGAATCTCGATTTCCTCGTCCGTCCTGATGCGCGCTTCCTTTCCTTTTCGCATCAAAACCGCGCCCGTTCCCGCTCCCGCTCCGATGCCCGCTCCAATCAGTGCGCCGTTTTCCTTATTCGTCGCCGTGCCGATTAAAGCGCCGAGCGCCGTTCCGCCGACGACGGATATGATGTTGCGCGTCGCCGAGCTTTTCGGTCTTTCCGGATTCGTCAGAAACGCCTCAATCGGGCGTTTCTCGCCGTTTATCAAACGCAGCGTTTCAAATCTGACTTCAAAGCTTCCGTTTGCGCCGCCCATCGAAGCCGGTTTAACGTTCGTTATCCTGCCTTCGATAATCGTCCCAACCGGAAGAATTTCCGTTTCGCGGACGATGACCGGCTTGGAAACCGTAACGGTAAAAGTGTCGTTGACGCTCGAAACCCTCGAATTGATTTCGTTGTCCATCCTGACCTGAATCGTCGTTCCCGCCTGGAGCGTGTAAATGCTGTCATCGGTCTGCTGCTGCTGCGCCGAAATCGAGATAACAAAGAGCAAGAAAATAAATGCAAAGACTTTGGTCAAATCCTTCAAAGTTTTCATACGACCTCAATCTTCACGAACGCAGGCTCACTGCCGCATTCGTGAATCATTAAAAGCAAAGCTTGTGCCACTGGTTGAAAAAACGATAGAAATTTTGCAACGCTAGGATTTTAACGGGTTTAGCGTCGAAAGAAAAGTAATTTATTTATATTGCGCGCTAAAAGCGATTTTTTAAATATACGATATGGAATGACGAACGACGGATTTCGGTAATTTAGAAAAGAAAAGGCTGGTTTCGGGCGACCAGCCGCAGAAATTTATTGATGACCGGCGTTTTGAGATAGTTTATCTGTTTATCTCAGTTCTGTTTTCAGCAAAACAGAACTTAATGGCTTCTTCGGGTTTCAGTTTGCGCCCCTCTTCGTATGCTTTGGTGAAATCGGCTATGCTCATCTTTGTTTTGAGCTCTGCGAGGTATGAATCCCGGCAGCGGCGTTCGTTCGGCTCTATCTCCAAGCCTACTGATTCGCGCAAATGCTCTGCCGCGCCGGCAAGTCGCGCGGACTGTTCCAATTCACCTGCTTTAACTGATATTGCGGCGAAACCGTCAAGAGAGTAGGAAATATTTTTTTTATTTCCCAACTCCCGTGCAGTCTTTAAACCCTCTGCAAAATGCGTCTGTGCCGCTTCAAAATCACCTTCCTCGTAAGCGATAAATCCCAGATTGAGAAGGTTGCCGCTGATGGATTCCTTTTTACCCAGTTCTCTGCAAAGCGCCAGGGCTTCCTCAAGATTCGATCGCGCCGCAGGCAGGTCGCCTTTCGCCCGAAACAATTCTCCGATAAAGTTTAGTGAATTGCTGATACCCGGTTTATCGTTCAATTCGCGGCTAATTGCTAATCCTTCCTGATAAAGCCTTAACGCTGTCGCCCAATCGCCCTGGTGATATGCAACTAAACCCAAGCCTCTGCTTGATAAAGCGATTTGCCGCAAATCGGTTACGGCTTTGGCTTCATTCAGGCTTTCTTCATACGCTTTTTTCGCAGCGTCGAAATCACCTCGATGCCGCATTATCACGCCCAGTCCGTTTAACAGCTTGAAGCGAACGGATAATGGATAGTCAGCGCTTTTTTTTAATATCTTTTTGAGCCGCTCTTCTCCTTCGGTCAGATGCCCGCGAACTGTCCAGAATACTTTTATAGACGCCGCTAAACGCGCGGCTATTTCCGCGTCGTGCTGCAACGACCAACGGATTGCGGCTCTTATATTATCGTGTTCCTCTTCCAGACGGTTAAGCCACTTCGCCGATTGCGACACCTGCAGATGGGGTTCGGCTTCTTCCGCCAGAGCGAGAAAATATTCGGCGTGATTGCGGCGTATCGTTTCTGTTTCAATGCTCTTTTCCAGAGATTCGCGCGCGTATTCACGCACCACTCCCAACATCCGAAAGCGCATTTCGCCGTCCGGCTGCTCTTTTGCAGCCAGCAGGCTTTTATCTACCAAGGAAGTAACGTTGTCGAGAACTTCGCTCCGTTCTTCCGCCGTTTCGTTATTAATGCAAATCGCTTCCGCGGCTTCAAATCTAAAACCTCCCGCAAACACTGACAGGCGACGAAACAGCCGCTTTTCGTCTTCGCTTAGAAGTTCATAACTCCATTTGATAGCGTCACGCATCGTCTGCTGGCGGGACGGCAAATCGCACGCTCCGCCCGTTAAAAGCTCAAGACTGCTTTCCAGTTTCGAGAGAATTGCCTGCGGAGTGAGAATTTTCACTCGCGCGGCGGCAAGCTCAATCGCCAGCGGCAAACCCTCCAATCGAGCGCAAATCTCCGCTACGCTGTGAATATTTTCTTTCGTTAAGCAGAAATTAGGCTTGGCTTTTCGCGCTCGTTGGGCAAACAGTTGAACCGCCTCGCAGCTTGAAAGCTCTTCAAATGAAACTCGCTGCAAGTCTTCGGGCACGCCGAGAGGCGGAACGGCGTATTCGCGCTCTGCGCTTAAATTTAATAATGTGCGGCTTGTAATCAGGATTTTAAGTTTAGCGGCAGCGGAAAGCAGCTCGCCTATCTGCGGAGCAGCGGAGATAACCTGTTCAAAGTTATCAAGCACAAGCAGGAGCTGTTTTTCACCAAGATAATCTTTCAGTAATTCCGGAACCGGCTTTCCGCTGGTTTCTTTTACTCCGAACGACTTTGTAATCGTGGAGGCGACCAGTTCGGGATTGGTAATCGAGGCGAGTTCGACAAAAAATACTCCGTCCGCAAATTCGTTCAAAAGCTCTCTGGCAACCGACTTCGCCAAGGTCGTCTTGCCGGTTCCGCCGATGCCGGTCAGCGTTAGAAGCCGCGTATCTTTTTGCAGCAATAATTTCTTGATTTCAAGAATTTCGTTTTCGCGCCCGACAATCGGCAGGAAGTTCTCCGAAAGGTTATTCGGCGGTAGATTAGCTTCGGCGTTTAAGATTTGCGTTTTCGCTTCGGTTTTTTTATTCGGCTGCGCTCTTTGTTCAAGCTCGGCTTCCAATTCGAGACGCTTTTTCAATTTCTTCAAATCATCCAGCAAATCCTTTGCCGACTGGTAGCGATTTTCGATGTCTTTACTAAGAGCTTTGTTTATAATTTGTTCCAGTTCAGACGGAATCTCCGGCAGAAGATGATTTAAAGCGACCGGCTCACGGTTCAGAATTTTCACGATAATCTCGATTGCATTCTCGCCTGCAAAAGGTTGTATCCCCGTGAGCATTTCATACATCACTACTCCGAAACTGAAAATATCGCTTCTGGCATCGACTTCCATTCCCTGAGCCTGTTCCGGCGACATATAAGCGACAGTCCCGATTATCATTCCCGGAATTGTCTGCGCTTTGATTGTCGTCGCCCCTTCTATGTTAAAGAGTTCCGTCTTTTTCTCGGTCAATTTGGCGATTCCGAAGTCGAGAATCTTTACCAGGCTGTCGCGGCGAATCATTATATTCTCGGGCTTTATATCACGATGAACGATGTTGATTGAGTGCGCCGCCTGAAGGGCTGATGCAATCTGAATACCTGTGTCCAATGCCTCAAGCAATGAAAAGGCGTTTTGATTGAGCCGCTGGCGAAGCGTTTCGCCTTCGATATATTCGGTAACGATAAAATGAATTTCTTCCGTTTCGCCGATTTCGTGAATAGTGATGATATTCGGATGATTCAGCGCGGAAGTCATTTTCGCCTCTTGAATAAAGCGGCGCATTCGTTCCGGGCTTTGGACTACGCCGACGGGCAGTATTTTCAGCGCCACCCGCCGTTCGAGACGCGTATCTTCAGCGAGAAAAACCTCACCCATTCCGCCCGCTCCGATTGCAGAAAGAATTTTATAATTTTCTATTTGTTGTCCATTACTAAGCATTGAGGAAATAGACAGAATTCTAGCATTATTTATTTCTTTAGAGAATGACTGAGAATTCTCGGCAGCGTCTAAATTTTGTGGTGCTGATAATTATTCTTGTTTCGTGTCGTTTTTATCTTTTTGAGAAGAAGTAAGAGGATTTATTTTTTCATCAAAACTTTTTTGAGTTTCGTCATCATCAGAGCTAACGAATAAGTAAGCTATTAAAATCATAAATCCGATAATTATAATTGTGCCCCAAGTCAAATCACTTTGAAATTCATTGAGATAAATCAATACCAAATTATTTCGCCTCAATATTTAATTTGTCTTTCAATGTCCGGTAAAGGTCAAAGGATTTTTCAAAAAGGCTCGTTTTTGAGACATTTCTATTTTGTAATTATGCGCCGATTTAACAATCGACACACAAAGCGGCGGAAAAAAGAAAAAGGGCATTTTTCGAGATGCCCTTAAACTATTGATTTTAAAGTGGTGCTTGGGGCGGGAATCGAACCCGCACACCCCGAAGGATACAGGATTTTCTTACCAGCTACGGCTTTCGCCGCCTGCAAAAATCGCAGTTTGTGGTCTGGACTTTACCTTCACCTTTTACTATTTTGTTAGCAGTCAGGCGGGAGCCGTCAAGTCTCTACACTTTTTTGAAGTTTTATGAAATTGAGAAAATACACTGAGCAACAATTAAAAGCCGCAGTCAAAGAATCTTATTCTTTTGCTCAAACCTTAAGGTTACTCAATATTGTTCCTTGCGGTGGAAATTATCTTGTTCTAAAAAAAGCAATTTCTCACTTTGATTTAGATACTTCCCACTTTACCTTTCAACTCTGGAATAAAGGCAGGAAAATTGGAGCAAGAAAACCAATCGAAAAATATTTGAATAATGAAATTCCTATATCTTCCAACAAGCTAAAGAAACGATTGATTAATGAAAAGATTTTTAATCCCGAATGTTCAAATTGCAATCTTATGGTATGGCTTGGAAAACCAATTCCACTTGAATGAACTTGACCATATCAATGGAAATCCTTTAGACAATCGTTTAAAAAACTTGCGTTTACTTTGTCCAAACTGCCATGCCTTAACCCCGACATATCGAGGTAAAAACAAAAACTTCAAACTTAGCTCGGTATTGCCAGATTAAAGGTTTCACCGAATTTGACTCCATTCATACGGAAGATTTCGCTTCCGATGCTCAAAGAACTAAGTCCTGTGCGTCTACCTATTCCGCCACCCAAGCAGCACTTGGAAAAGATTAGCACAAGGCTGGTTTTCGAGACAAATGGCGAAACTGTAATGACAAATCGTAAAATTATTGCAATACTGTGTTCGCCCGCGATAGGCTGGCAGCGAGGAGAGATATGGAACAATACGCATGGATTTTGTGGATTGTTTTAGGCGTGGTTTTGATTATCGCCGAGACGTTTACGCTCGGTTTCGTGCTGTTCTGGTTCGGCATCGGCGCGCTGGCGGCGGGACTGGTGGGGCTGCTCGGCTTCGGAGTCGTTGCACAGTTTCTGGCTTTTGCGATTGTTTCGGTTGCTTTGACCGCGCTTTCGCGCACGATTTTCGCGAAATATTACTCGCACGGCGACCACGAAGCGTTAAAAACGGGAATCGACGCCTTGCCCGGACAAATCGGCACGGTCACTTCCGAGAGCAAAGGCGCTCTGAGGGAAGGCGCGGTGAAAGTTTATGGCTCGACGTGGACGGCTTTTCCCGAAATCGGCGAAGAACCGCTCGTCGAAGGCGAAAAGGTCGAAGTCGTCCGCGTTCAAGGCTCGTCGATTTACGTCAGAAGAATCAACGAATTGCCCGAATGGAGAGAAGATAAATCAATTACGAATTAAAAATTACGAATTACGAATGAAGGAGAAATTCTTTCAATTCGTAATTCGTAATTCGTAATTTTAGACGATTTCCGCCGTGTCCTGGTCTGCGGTGTCGTGGATGTCGTTGAAATTGACGATTTCCAGACGGACGTCTTCTTCGGTCGGTTCGGCTAAATCGCTGCCAGTCAGTCTGGCTAAAATGACCGTGATGTTATCTTCGCCGCCGCGCTCGTTGGCTTCCTTGACCAGCAGCGCGGTCGCCATTTGCAGCTGGTTCATGTTTTCCATCACGATTCTGAGCATATCTTCGCCGCGCAATTTGTTCGACAAGCCGTCGCTGCATAAAAGCAGAATGTCGTCGCGCTGCGGGTAGAGCCGCGCCGGGACGGGATAAATTTCGTTCTGCGCGCCGAGCGCCTGCAAAATGACGTTTTTCAGAGCGTGCGTTTCGGCTTCTTCGGGCTGAATCTGCTGGGCGTCGATTAACTGCTGGACGAGCGACTGGTCTTTGGTGATTTGATAGATTTTCGCGTTGCGAATCAGGTATGCGCGGCTGTCGCCGACCTGGATAATATCGACGGCTTCGCGCGTGACGCCGATGCCGGTAAAGGTCGCGCCCATTCCGCTGTATTCGGGATTGCTGCGCTGCTCTCGGTGAATCAGGTGATTGGCGTAAACGGTTGCCTCGTAAAGCCTTGCAATCAGGGAATCGCCGCCGCCCTGAGGCGACATCGTTATTTCCTGGTCTTCGTTCAGGATTTTTTCGCTGATTGTTTCGACCGCCATCTTACTGGCGACTTCGCCGGCGAGCGCGCCACCCATTCCGTCCGAGACGGCTAAAACGACGCCGCTCTCGTCCACCTCAAAGCGCTGCGACTCGATGACGAAATCGCTCGGTTCCTGAGAGCTTGTCCAGGTTCGTGAATCTGCAATCTGCAGCAAAAGATAATTGTCCTCATTGCCGCGGCGAACGCGTCCAATGTGTGACGTGGCGTGAATCTCAACAATCAACATAATTTATTGAGTCTGGAGAGTCCGGAGAGTTTAGAGAATCCTGAGTCAGATTGAAATTCTTTTGACTCTCCGGATTCTCCGGACTCTCCGGACTCTCGACTACTTAAGTGCTTGGTCTAAATCTTCTTCAATAATATCTTCAACGACCTCAATCCCGGCGAAAGCGCGCCATTGCCGCCGGATGCGAAATCGCGCTTCCGGCGCTGACGCCGGGGCTTTCCGCTAAAGCGCACAGTTTGACGCTTTCCGAAACTCTTTTTGCATTATCAAGCGAATAGCCTCGTTTCTAACCGCAATCGCGAGAAAAGCAGGGAAGTATTTTAGCAATAAAAAAACACTTCGCAGTGCAATTTTAATTCAAAAAAAGCTAAAATTACACTTGATTTAACGAGAAATTATGGTAACTTGCGAAACCGAAAATTGCAAACAGACCGCGCCGTGTGGTTATCGAAAAACAGCCGGGAAATACAAATTTGAAATCTTTTCCGAAAGGAAAATCGATAATTCGGCGGCGCGCGATTTACAATCTGTTAAAATTTTCTTTGCGATACGAAAAAAATAGTTAAAATAGCAAAGTAGTCTTTCCGAAATTTATAATAAAAGGACAGAAAAGAATGTTACCAAACGAACCTGAAGAAGCGCTTTCTCCGGCGGAAAGGCGGCACTCAGACCGTAAAAAACTAATCGTCGACGTGCATTTTAACGGCGGCGACGCGACCGGCATCGCCAACACGCGCGACATCGGCATCGGCGGGCTTTATATGACGACCAGCACGTCGCTCGATACGGGAACGCTGGTTTTTATGCGGATGACCGTCGGCGGCAGGGAGCTGGCGCTGAGCGGCGTCGTCGTTTACAGCGACCCTGGTCACGGCGTCGGCATCCGCTTTCACGGTCTTTCGGACGAAAACGCGTCGATTTTGAAAAACGAATTGGAACTCGGTTGATTGGCGGTCGTCTTTAGCATTTCGCAGAGGAATGTATCTGCTGCAACTAACTAGCCCGCAAGCAGTTTTTGCGGCTTACGAAAGGACAGAGGGAAAATTTTATGTTTGAGCAATTTACGCTCGGAATTGAAGAGGAATTTCAGATTGTTGACCCGCAGACGCGCGAATTGCGCTCGCACGTTTCGGAAATTCTGGACGAGGGCAAGCTGCTGTTGGGCGAAAAGCTCAAGCCGGAGATGATTCAATCGATGATTGAAGTCGGCACGGGCGTTTGTCACAACATACAGGAAGCGCGCGAGGATATTTCCAAGCTGCGCTGCATCATCTCGTCGCTGGCGCGAAAAAAAGGCTTGGAAATCGTCGCCGCCTCGACGCACCCGTTTTCGCACTGGGGCGACCAGAAAATTTTCGACGACGAGCGTTACGAGTTCATCGTCGAGGAATTGCAGATGGTCGCGCGCTCGCTCCTGATTTTCGGGCTGCACGTTCACGTCGGCATCGAAGAGCCGGAAAGGCGCATTCATATTATGAACGCCGCGCGCTATTTTCTGCCGCACGTTCTGGCGATGACCACTTCCAGCCCGTTCTGGCTCGGCTTTAACACGGGCTTGAAATCCTATCGCTCGGAAGTCTTCAAAAAATTTCCGCGCACGGATATTCCCGACCATTTCGAGTCTTACCCGCAGTTTCAGTCTTACGTCGATTTGCTTATCAAGATGAACTGCATCGACAACGCGAAAAAGATTTACTGGGACGTGCGCCCGCACCCGTTTTTCCCGACGCTGGAATTTCGCGTCTGCGATATTCCGACGCGCGTGGACGATACGGTAGCGGTCGCCGCGCTGTTTCAGGCAATCGTCGCCAAGCTCAATTCGCTGATAGATAAAAATTTAGGCTTTCGCCTTTATCACCGGCGACTGATTCAGGAAAACAAATGGCGCGCCGTGCGCTACGGGCTGGACGGAAAGCTGCTCGATTTGGGCAAGCAAAAGGAAGTTCCGGTCAAGGATTTGATTCGCGAGCTGCTCGACTTTGTGGACGACGTGGTCGATGATTTAGGCTCGCGCCGCGAAATCGAGCATATTCACACGATTCTGGAACGCGGCACGTCAGCCGACGAGCAGCTGCGCGTCTATGCCGAATCGGGAAATAATTTCGCGCCCGTCGTCGATATGCTCGTCAGAAACACGATGGAAAACGTGCCCGAACGGTGTTTTGATTAACTGAGCCGTCGGTCAGATTGAAAGCAATCAAGTCAGGTTGAATCATTTTTCGTCAACCTGACTTTTTCTGCGAATAATTCGTTAAACATTCAAAAACAATAGTTGACAACGTTTACCCTACCTGGTGTAAATTATTAGTTGCAGGCTTTCTGCTTCCCGACCACCGTCGTCGTCGTCCCAATCGAAATCTTCCGAAACGCGAGGCTTAAATGAAAGAAACTGAACCGGACTCTCAAAAAGGTTTTTCATTGCTGGAGCTGCTCATCGTAGTGGTCATCGTCGGCATTGTGGCGGTACTGGCGATGACGCAGTTCGGAAAAACGGAAACCCGTTTTCAGCGACAGAACATCGCCCGCGAGCTGAAAGTTTATCTGGAGCGCGCGCGTTTCGATTCGGTCAAGCGGCGCGCCGCTAATCGGAACGATATGGCGCGCGTCGTGGTTACGAGCGCGACGGCGTTTAACGTGACGACCGATATGAACCTGAACGGGACGATAGACAGCGCCGATACGCGATTTTTGAGTCTGAACGGGCGCACTGAGGCGCGCATTACGGGCG
>JALZHR010000482.1 GCA_030860665.1 Acidobacteriota bacterium | reverse complement strand
CGGAACGATGAATTGCAGTTTCAACCTGTCGAAATCATCGTTTCGCGTTCCGCATTCCGCGTTTTTAAATTACCTTACGGGTTCTGGCGTGAAGGAATCGGGATATCGCCGCTGACGCCGAAATTTGCGACGCGCAGGCTCGAATCGGCGCTGTTGATGATATACCACGCGCCGTCCGCTGGGCGATAAACCGCCAAATCCGATTTTCCGTCGCCGTCGTAATCGCCGGGCGAAGGAATGTCGGAAGCGATGCCGAACTGCTGTCCGAAAAATCCGGCGGTGCTGCGCAGAACGTACCACGTTCCCTGGTTCGGGCGATACACGGCGAAATCGGCTTTGCCGTCAGCGTCGTAATCGCCAACCACGGGTTTATCGGCAGCGACGCCGAACTGAACGCCGTTGAACTGGTTGCTGGCGAGATTCAGCGTATACCAGACACCGTCGCGGTAAACAGCCAGTTCCGCGCGCCCGTCGCCGTCGAAATCGGCAGGCGCGGGAACGTCCGACGCGATTCCGAAGCCGGTCGCGAGCAGATTCGAGTTCGAGCTGTATATCGCATACCACGCGCCGTCGCGGTAAACCGCGACGTCGGTTTTGCCGTCGCCGTCATAATCGTTGGCGACGGGTCTATCGGTTGAAATTCCGAACTGCTGACCGCGGAAAGTGTTGGTCAAGCTGTTCAGAATAAACCAGTTGCCGCCGTTCGGACGAAACACGGCAATATCGGTTTTGCCGTCGCCGTCGTAATCGCCCGGCGTCGGCTGGTCGCCGTTCGTTCCGAACTGCGCGGCGGTAAATCCCGCCTGGCTTCTGAGCAGATACCACGTTCCGTCCGACGGGCGAAAGACCGAAACGTCCGTTTTGCCGTCGCCGTCAAAATCCGCCAGCGGTTTTCTCATCACGTTGGTATTAATCTGATACATTCCGCGCCCGTATGTCGCCGCTTGCAGCAAGCCGCTCGCGCTGATTTCAAGCTCGGAGATAATCACGGGCGGCATTCCGTTATTGAAGGTTTCCCAAGTGCCGCCGTCGGTCGTCGAGCGGAAAACGCCGATGTCCGTGCCGACGTAGAGCGTGTTCGGATTGCGCGGGTCGATTTCCAGCGTATTGGTCGGAATATTCGGCAGATTTCCGCTGATGTCCGTCCAGTTCGCTCCGGCGTTCGTCGTCTTGAAAACGTGACCGGAATCGAAGCCCGAAACCGTCAGGTAAGCGACGCTCGGATTGCTCGGGCTGACGACGATGCTCTTGATAAACCGCGCGGGCAAGCCGTTGGTGATTTGCGTAAAGCTCGTCCCGCCGGTCGTGCTGACCATCGCTCGTCCTTGCGCCGAGCCGGTGTAAATCACGTTCAGGTTCGATTTTGAAACGGCGATTGCCGACAAAACGTCGCCGCCGCCGAAGGTCAGGTCCTGAGTTCCGGCGGGCGGCGTCCAGTTCGTGCCGCGATTGGTGCTGATGTAAAGCCGGTTCGTGCCGAAATAAAGATTCGAGTTGACGCCGTTGCCGACGAAAGGCGGATAGAAAGCAACGGGGTCATTGCCGAAAACCGCTGGGCTTCCGATTTCCCCGTCGTATAGGTCTGTGTTGTTGCGCCAGCGGTCGGCGTAGTGTCGAATGTAGGTCGAGTAAACGATGCTTGGGTCAACCGGGTCAATCACGATTTGCCCGCCGTCGCCGCTGATAAATTCCGTCCACGTCGCGCCGCCGCGCCGCCGCTGGTTGCCGTTGTCCTGCGTGCCGCCGTAGGTGCGCGTCGGGTCGGTCGGGTGCAAATCCAGACCGGTAAACATTGTCAGGTTCAGGCTCGCGTTCAGCGACTGGAAAGTGCCCGCGCCGTCCGTCGATTTATAAAATCCGCCGTCGTTCGCCAGGTAAATCAGATTCGGGTTTGTCGGCGAGATATAGAAATGATGCTGGTCGGGATGCGCTCTGGAAACAAACGGGTTATATGCGCCGGTCAGCGAAAAATTGTTGGTGATGTTGGTGAAATTCGCGCCGCCGTTCGTTGAGCGCCAGAGGTCGCGCGTGCCGACGAAGATTATATTCGGATTCGCCGGGTGAACGAACAAATAGAAATTGTAGCTGAGCTGACCGATGTCGAAATTCGAGCCTTGATTCGTCCACATTCCGCCTTCGTTGGTGCTGACTTCCAGTCGCGCTCCCGCCGGGGCGGTCGAGCCGGACAGAACGTAAAGCGATTGCGGCGCGGCGGGCGTCACGGCGATTTTGATGTTTGCGGTCGTCGTAAACGGCGCGGTGTGGATACGCGTCCACGTCTGCCCGCCGTTGTCGGATTTAAGGACGCCGCCGGTGGTCGGAACAGTGCCGTCGACGCGCGCCATTCCCAGATAAAGCGTGTTCGGCTGCGTCGGGTGTTTCACCAAATCTCTGGCTAAACCGCTGGCGGTTTTCGTCCAGTTCACGCCGCCGTCGGTAGAATAATAAAAGCCGCTGGCAAAACTGCCGTTTCCCTGCCGGTTGGAATACTGCGCCACGTAAACGCGGTTCGGGTTGGCGGAATCGACCTCGATTTGCGAAACTCTGCCGGGCGACGGCAGCGTGGCGTTGCTGACGCGCGCCCACGTTTGCCCGCCGTCAGTTGATTTCAAAACGCCGCTGCCGAAATAATTGCTGGCTTTATCGCCCATTCCCGCGTAAACGATTGAATTATCGCTCGGCGCAAAGGCAATAGAGCCGACGGATAAATCGACCTGATTATCCGTGGTCGGAGAAAAAGTCGCGCCGCCGTCGGTCGAGCGCCAGATGCCGCCGGTCGCCGCGCCGATTAAGATAAGCTGCGGGTTCGACGGCGAAACGGCGATGGCATTAACGCGCCCGCTCGTCAATCCCCAGTTCGGAATATCGGATTCGGTCGGGCGAGGTCCGATTGACTGCCATTGCGCGGCGACGGCTGCGGCGGCTTCGTCAAGCCGCGCAGTTGGGCGCGCATCCCAAGCCCTGCGGCGCGCGTCTGCCGGAATCTCGCCGGACGGAAAAGTTCTTTCAAACATAAACCATTCGCTGCGCGCTTCGGCGTTTTCCGCAAATTCGTCGGCGGTTCTCGGCTGTCTGACGGGACGCTTTCCATCGCCATAGCCGAAAAATTGCAGGCTGACGGTAAAAGTAATGGCTGCGAATAAAAATAAAATGACTGCGGATTTCGCCCAAAACGGCAGACTCCAAACGCGGTTCATATAATTCTCCTAATAATAAAGTGTGAAAATCCGAGATGCCCTGCTTGACGGGATGCCCTGCTTGAAAGGTAATTGTTTATATTAGCTTAGTCGGAAAGTCAAAGCTAATGCGGGAATAAAAAATCACCGTTTGCCTAAAAGATGATCTACCCGGCACAACAGGTTGCACGTGCGATAATTGCTTCCAACGACGGGTGATGGAATGAGTTAAGCGGCGCAGCGATTCGGTACTACGCAGTTTACGGGCAAACCGCAGCTTTAGTTTTTCATCAAATATGTTGTAGAATAGCTTTCCCGAACTTTTGGGGGCGACAGGCTTCGACAGGGGCTTGTATAGATCTTTGGATGCACGTCGGGCTTGCTTGTTAGCTCGTTAAAACAATAAGCGAAACACAAATGCTAATCAAGAATTAGCTCTTGCTGCTTAGTTAAAAACTAACCACAAGTGTCTCGTCGGAAGTCAGCTTGAAGCGACCGATTGAGGCATAACTCAGTTCAAGCTAGCGCGCGTCCACCGCCTGCGGGCGCGAGCGAAATGTCAGTCAGGCTGGTCTGTCAGAAGGTTTTGTCGGTTTGCTGACTTTTGACGGGCGAGATTTAAGCAAATTGACTAAACGTGTAGATTCCCTGGGTCGCAACCTTTGGATGCGGGTTCGATTCCCGCCGCCTCCATCATTTCACTTCATTAACTTTATTTCCATTGACTTAATCCTCGCCTGCTGTTAGGCTGATGCCCACAAATCATACGTCCGGGATAACTTAATCTTTAATTTTTCGTTTTGACCTAAAACAATAAAACAAGCCGATGACTTTGGTTCTTGACCCGGCAGGGAATGTTAAAAAAGTATGGGCGGGGCTTTGGAAGAAGGATTTCGAGATTCCGAATTACGCTCGTCGATAGAAACTCTCGGGGCGAGAATTGCTTGAGGAGAAAAAATGAAGAAATTGTTGCTGGTGCTTTTAACATTTTCCTGCGCGATTAATTCACTAAGCCAACAAAAAAAAGTCGATAAAACGGCTGATGACGCTGAGCTGCTAAGCAAAAAACAAATTATTGTTAGTAATTTTGAAGGTCAAATTAAAACCGTTTCCTTTGCCGCCGTCAGAGCACTGGCAAGGGAAAGAACCGCGAATTGGATTTGGAAAGAGGAAAAGGATTTATCCACCAGAGCTGAAAGTCTCGCCGTCACCGCAATAGATGACCTCTATGAAAATAAGGTCGAAATTCCTGAAATTTATTTTAACAATTTACTGCCGAAGCTATACGTATTGCTCGATAATAATGCAAAAGAAACAGCCGCTAAATTAAGAGAAAAATATAAAATAACATCAAAGGACGAAGCCGACTTTTTCGACGCCTTGCTTATTCAAAAAGACGGCGAAAAATTAGCGACCGAGGCAGCCGTCAGGTCGCTGCTTAATCAGACCCACGACGAGTCCAAAATCAGATATCTGCTTATCCGGCTGCAAGAGCGACAGTCACCGGAGCTAATAAAACTACTGAGAGCAGTTCTCGATGCCGAGGAAACCGGGCGGATAGAGTTTACTCCCCTGACGCTGTCACACATCAGCGATTACTTTTTTGCATCAAACACCTCGATTGAATTACGAAAAAGATTTATAAAAAGAGTAGTTGCCAAATCAAAAAATGCGGCGATGACGCCGGGAGGTGATGTAGAGACATATTTTAACCTTTTAAGCGAACTAATGCCGCACATCCCGGACGCCGCTCCCGAACTCTTAGAAGAAGCAACTGTTATTCATACCGTATTGAAAAATAGAACAATTCAGGAATCTCGTGAATCTCAGGAGAGAAATGAAAGAATCAATAACAGCAAGGATAAATTAGCCGCAATTATCACTGAGGCGGAAAAGACCGAAGACAAGGACGTTAAATACGATTTATACAAAAGCGCCGCACACCTCGCCTTGAAATTGAAGAAATTTAATTACTCCGTTGACATCGTCGAAAAGATGGAGGAAATCGACCTATCCTCTATTGGTATTCCCGAATGGATTTTAAAGAACACTCGTGAGCAATTTCTGAAAGATGTTGTCGCACAGGCTCTCGAGTCGAGCGAGCCGGATTCGGCAAATTACGCAATCAAGAGGTTAAATAATCCGGTATCCCGGGCTGAATCTCTTTGGAAAATGGCTAATTTCTATTTCGAGCGAAATGAGGTGGAAACATCCCGCGAATATCTTAATGAAGCCATTAAATCTGCCGCTAAAGCTGAAGTCAGTCCGCAAATTATATCAAGTCTGATAAAAATGCTCCCGACCGTGCATAAAATCGATTCAAATCAGGTTTTTGAACTTAACGAATTAGCGGCAAAATCGATTAATAATATTGCAGCGCCTCGTGTTGAAGATAAGCCGGATACCGAAAACTATAAAAATTATGTTGCCTCCATAATGATTATCAACTGGAACCTTTTACCGGCTTTAACTGAATTGGTTAAGGAAAACAAAGCCGCCGCTGAAGATTTCGCGACTCGTGTCAATAAAAAAGAAATCAGGCTAATCGCCGATTTTGTTCTTATGACCGACTCCGTGGCTCAAATTTCAAATCAGAAAAAGGTGAAGAAATAGCGCGGCAATTTAGGATGCGGGTTCGATTCCCGCCGTCTCCATTTCGATATCTTTTCTTCCGTTTTTCTAAACTTCAATAAATACCGGCATTTCAAGACCTTTCTTCGCGTTCGGGCTTGTCTCCGTTTTCTCGCGCTGTGTCTTTTTTTATATAGCTTTTCGCGTTTGAATTGCTCGCAATTGTTTGGGCGGCGTAGAAGCTTGCCGCGCTCGGCTTGATTTTTTTGGCAACCTGAACGAAGATAACTCTATCTAAGCGCTCAGTCTTACCAATCGTTTTGAAGAGCCTTGAAAATCTTACCGTTTTCAATGGCTGTATTCTAAACAAATTATTCAGTTTAAGTTTTACTACTTAGAAGGCTTTCGGCTTTAAGGGGTCATTTCATCCATCGGCTTGATATATTATCGGCAAATAAATTTTAAATTCTCTAAGGAGCATAAAAAAGAGTGAAAAAAATTCTAAGTATTACGGCTTTGCTGGTCTTAGCAATTGCAGCGTTCATTTCAATCCCTCATCAAACTGAAGCGGGAAAAAACATTTTTGGTAAAGGCACACCCGACGAAATCGAAAAAGCCAAGCAGAAAAGCTTGAGCGTAATAAAAGATAAAGCCGCGCAGCGAGGCATCGCCAACGATAACGACTTTAAAGTAAAAAAAGTCGATATCGACAAGCTGAATATGGCTCATACGCGTTTTCAGCAGACCGTTAACAACGTTCCGGTCTGGGAAGGCGAAGCGATTGTCCACCTCAACGCCGACGGCGAATTAAGAGGCGTGACGGACAACCTGAAAGAAGCTGTTGCGGTAAACACGCAGCCGAATTTTTCGGCGGCTGAAGCAGTGAGCTTCGCCAGAGCGTTTGCCGGAAGCTCCAGCCGCAGCGGAGCTAAAGAACCGACGAAAGTCGACCTCTATATCTATCGTGGCGCAGACCGCGACCATTTAACCTACCGCGTCGAAATATCGAAGGTGGAAAACACCGACAATCCTTCCGTTCCGGTCGTTTTCATCGACGCGCAGACGGGCGAGAAAGTTTTTGAATACAACAACCTGCAAACCGGCTCCGGCTCGTCGCTCTACAGCGGCACGGTCGCCATCGACACCAGCTCTGCCGGCGGCACGTTCTATATGGAAGATTTAACCCGCAGAATGGGAACTTTCGATATGAGAACTACCGGCAACACGATGTTTGGCACGGGCGGCAAAATGTATCGCTTTACGGGCACGGACGACATCTGGAACGCGTCGACCGAACGCGCCGGAGTCGATGCGCATTACGGCGCGGCGAAAACGTTCGATTATTTCCTGAACGTTCACGGTCGCAACGGCATCGACGGCAACGGCGGTCCGAGAACGACTGCCGCGGGCGCGAACGGCTCAATCAGCTTAATCACTTCCAGAGTTCACTTCGGCAAGAGCTACAATAACGCTTTCTGGCATAACAATCAGATGACCTACGGCGACGGCGACGGCTCGCAGTTTTCGCCCCTGACGACGATTGACATCTGCGGTCACGAAATGACGCACGGCGTCACGGAATACACGGCTAACCTGACCTACTCGAACGAATCGGGCGCGCTGAACGAATCGATGTCGGACGTTTTCGGCGTTCTGGTCGAACTGTATGCCGACGGCGGCGTGGTCAGCGCCAACACCTGGAAAATCGGCGAAGACTCTTACACGCCCTCGATTGCGGGCGATGCGCTTCGCTATATGGATAACCCGCACTTAGCCGGAAACGCCGGTTACACGTCGAACGACGACCCCGACCATTATTCTGAAAGATATACGGGAACGGGCGATTCGGGCGGCGTTCACATCAACTCCGGCATCGCCAACCACGCCTTTTATCTGGCGGCTAACGGCGGAACGCACCACCTGAGCGGCGTCGCCGTGACGGGAATGGGCGCGAATGACGCCGGAAAAATCTGGTATCGCGCTCTGACGGTCTATATGACTTCGGGCACGAACTTTGCCGGAGCGAGAACCGCGATGCTGAATTCGGCAGCCGACCTTTACGGCGCGGGCAGCACGCAATACAACACCGTCGGCAGAGCCTGGTGCGCGGTCGGCGTCGGCGCTTGCTTGTAATTAGATAACTAATCCGAGCGTAAATCGGGGCGGATAACCTGACTTCTTATTGTGTAGATTTGAAGTTGGTTTTCCGCCCCGATTTGTTTTCACAGAAAATCGGAATTAGTGACGACTCGAAAACGAACCCTTTTTGAGTTACGAAAGAATTTAAAACGCCGTTTTTATTGGCTGTTCGCTGAATTTCCGTTAATCGTCGCCTGCGCTCAAAGAAATTTTTCCGATTTCTGGAAATCAATCGCCATTAAATATTTTATGTTGTGTCGAAGCCGGAAACGGTTTTCGATAACTTGTTTTCCTCCATTGCGAGAAAACAGTAAAAGACCCGGAATATGTGGGCGTTCCGGGTCTTTTATTTTTTGTATATAAAAGCGAAAAAGAAAACTCAGCCCGCTAGCCGGAAAATAAAAACCTCTTTTCCAGAAAAAATTCGGATATTCATAAGCAAAAAGCGAAGGGCGACTAAATGAATAATCGCCTTTCGCTTTTTCCGTAAAACTTACCGACTCCCGTTAAACTCGTCTAGTAGGACTGAATGTTGAGAATTCCCGACAAAATCGAACCGAGAATGCTCAAGCCGCCGTTGTTATTGTAACCGTAGCGGCTGCGGCTGTAGTAACCGTCTTCGTAGCCGCGCTGGAAGCCCTGCTGGAAGTAGTGGCGGTACATACTCGAATCTACGTATCTGTCGTAGCCGTAGTTTCCGCTTCGATACATCGACGAGCCGTAATAATTGTAGTTGCGCCGGTAGCCGCGGTCAGCCTGTCCGGCTCGATAGCCCTGCTGGTAGCCTCGGTTTACCGCTTGTCTGAGCAGTTCGGCTCCGCGGTCGTCCGTTTCATAATATCTGCCGTTGTTGTAAACGCGATAACGCTGATTGTAAGCTCTCTGCTGTTGTCTTTCGTATTGCCGCTGCTGTCTTTCGTATTGTCGCTGCGCTCTGCGCTGCTCTCTTTCGTAATCTCTGTAATCCCTGTAAGTCTGGGCGTTGGCGATTTCGCTCGTTCCCAGTAATGCGACCAATCCTAAAGTTCCGATTGCCGCCGTTCGTTTCAAGATATTTAATTTCATGATAACCTCCTTGTTTTCACCACTTGCCCTGCCTTCCGAATCCTTATTAAATATATAAAGGGCAACTCGTTTATCAACGATTGGATTTGAATTGTTTCCAATCATCTTGCCCTTAAACCTCGCAAACACCGTGCCAGAACTGTTTTGAAGGCTCGTAAATATCTGAAATAACAGAAGTTTTAAAATCGGATTTTCCGCCAGTCGTTTCCGTCGTTTATCAAGCCGTATCGTTTCTGAACTAATCTGATACTCTCGCCCGAAATCAAGCCGTGCCGCCGGAAAAATGCCGTCCCGGTTGCTCAAAAACAGCGTTTTTTGTAGTCTTACAAACGACGGTAAGTTTTCTTTTAGTAATTATTTTGGCGAACAATCTACCAATCGGAATTTTTGACAGCGGCGTCGGCGGTTTAACGGTTTACCGCGCGCTGCATCATCGCCTGCCGAACGAGCATTTCGTTTATCTCGGCGACACGGCGCGCGTGCCTTACGGGACGAAATCGCTGGCGACGGTCGAGCGCTACGCCATCGAAAACTCCGAGTTTCTGGCTTCGCGCGGCATCAAGCTGCTGGTCGTCGCCTGCAACACGGCTTCGGCGGTGGCGCTGCCGAAAATCCGCGAAAAAATCGGGCTTGACGTGGTCGGCGTCATCGGTCCGGGCGCGCGAAAGGCGGTCGAAATCACAAAAGGCGAGCTGAAAGCGAAAATCGCCGTCATCGCCACCGAAGCGACCGTGCAGAGCGACGCCTACGCCGCTTCCATCAGGCAAAGCTGCGAAAAAGCCGAAGTTTTGCAAAGCGCCTGCCCGCTTTTCGTCCCGCTCGCCGAAGAAGGCTGGACGCGCGAAGCCGAAACTTTTTCGATCGCCCGGAAGTATCTGCAAAAAATCGTCGATTTCCAGCCGCACGCCCTCGTCTTAGGCTGCACGCATTACCCGATTCTGCGCGAGGTGATTCAGCAAACGGTCGGCGCGAGCGTGAAGCTGGTCGATTCGGGCGAGGCGACCGCCGAAGAAGTGGCGAAGCTTTTACAGGTTAAGAATTTAGGCAATACCGATTTAATCAATTATAATCGGCACGAGCGGCAGCGGCGTCTTTGCGACGACCTCGACCATTTCTACGTGACGGACGCGGCGGAACGCTTTGCCCGCGTCGCCGAAAGATTTCTGGGCAGCCAGCCCGCAAAGCTCGAAGCAATCGAAATATTTGGAGCGGACGAATTAGTGAATAGCGAAAAGTGAATAGCGAATAGTAAAGGAAATATTCTTAAGCTATTCACTATTCACTTTTCACTATTCATTTCCACTAATATTATGAATTACGAAAGAACTGACAAGCGCGCGCTCGACCAGCTGCGAAACACGCGCATCACGCCGAACATCTCGCCCTACGCCGAAGGCTCGGCGCTGATAGAGGTCGGCAATACGAAAGTCATCTGCACGGCGACGCTCGAAGAGCGCGTGCCGCCTTTTCTGCGCAATAAAGGAACGGGCTGGGTGACGGCGGAATACGCGATGCTGCCGCGCGCGACGCAAACGCGCACGCAGCGCGAGACGCAGCGCCCGTCCGGCAGAACGCAGGAAATCCAGCGGCTCATCGGCAGAAGCCTGCGCGCCGTCGTCGATATGAAAAAGCTCGGCGAGCGGCAGATTTTTATCGACTGCGACGTGATTTTAGCCGACGGCGGAACGCGCACGGCTTCGATTACCGGCGCGTATGTCGCGCTGGCGCTCGCCTGCAAAAAAATCGTCGCGCAGGGAATTATTAAAAACTCGCCGCTGTTGTCGGAAGTCGCGGCGGTCAGCGTCGGCATCATCGCGGGCACGCCGATTCTGGATTTGTGCTACAGCGAAGATTCAAACGCCGACGTCGATATGAACATCGTCTGCACCGGCGCGGGAAAATTTATCGAGATTCAGGGAACGGCTGAGCGCGAGCCTTTCACGCCCGAACAGATGAACCGGATGCTGGCGTTGGCGGAAGTCGGCATCAACCAGCTTTTTGCGATTCAGCGCGCTGTTTTAAACGGGTAATTTCAGCCGCGAAAGAACACGAAAAAGCACGGAAGATTTTAGC
>JALZHR010000445.1 GCA_030860665.1 Acidobacteriota bacterium | reverse complement strand
CCGATGTACTGCGAAAAAATCGTCCGCGAGCTTGAGGATTTAAAAATTTCAAACCTCAAAATTCTCGATGTCGGGCAGGTTTACGAATGGTAGGTTTTTTATAAACGCAAAATGCAAAACGCAAAATGCAAAATATAGCCGATTTCATTGAAACGAAATACGCATTGAATTTGTAGGGGCAGGTCTTGTGCCTGTCCAAAGCGTCCGAATGGACGCTAATCAATATTGATTAAATTCAACCTTGAATTTAATCAACGCGTTTATTCGCTCGCGCTCATTGGGCAGGCACAAGACCTGCCCCTACATTCGTGTTTCTTTTTATTGAAATTTGCTCTAGAAGGAATTAAAATTTAAGATTAAATTAACCCTTCCATTTTGCATTTTGCATTTTGCGTTTTGCATTTTCGACGATTGGCTCGAATTCGCTTTCGCGGTGCTCGCCGGTAAATCCGTGCAGAATCACGCGGTCGTTCGCCAGAACTTCGGCAATCCGGAAAGTTCTCTCGTCGCGGTTTTTTCCAGGCATCAGCTCCGCGCGGAACGTGACGCTCATCTCCGGTCGCGCCCAGACGCTTTTTCTGACGATTTTGCGATAGAAATTTTGAAATATACTCATTATTCTTCGGTGTTTTCCTGCTTTTTATGTTTCGCCTTGCGGCGGGCGGGGCGAGCCTTTTCGTCCGGCTTGTCGTTTCCGATTTTCTGACCGGGCGGCGCGGACGGCTTGCGAATCGAGTCGAAAACGGGGCGCGCGGCTGGGCGTTTTTTCTTCATAGCGAAAAAAAATTATAACAAAAAACGCTGCGGCACAAGAGCTTTATGTTGACAGAAGGAAAAGAAAAATCCACTATAAAAGGAATTGTGGTTGCATTCAAAAGCAGATTTCTTCACCAAGCAAATAAAAATTTAAAGTTTCTCGAAGTAGTTGGATTTCCGGGAGAAAACTCTTGGCTGTCAGACCGAAAAACAACAAGGCTGTAGTAAGTTTTGCCCCGATGAGCGGCAGAGAAGGCGCTTACGGCAGAACTTACCGCCGACCGTTCTGGCTTCCCGCGCCCGCTTATTATATTTTGGCGACGGCGGTTTCGGCTGCGATTTTCTTTCTCGTCTGGGGAATTCTGCACGAGGGCGAAGAGATGCCGTGGGTTCCGGCGGGAATTCTGGCGAGCGTCACGATTGCGGCGGCGGTCGTCGTCCGCGAGTTTTTTCTGCGACGGGCGCGCAATCGCTTTCTGCACGCGCAGAAACGGCTCGACTACAATATAAAGAGCGCCGCTGCCGCGTCGTCGCAGCACAAAAGCAAGGACTCGAATAAGCTGACGGTGGAAAAAAACGCCGCCATTCTGCGAAATATCGAGCGCAAGTCCGAAGCGGCGAAAGTTTTGGGAAAGCTGCCGGACGCGCACTGGGAAGTTTTTGAAATCTGTAACGAATATTTGCAGATAACCGAAAGAGAGCTGCAAACCGTCGGCGTCGGCTCGCCGCGCCTGCCCGCGCTCCGCCTCGGCAGGGAAAAAGTGCAGGAGATGCACAAATTTCATTTGCTGACGTGGGCGGCGGTCGAATCGAAAGCGCTGACACAGGAGGCGCGCATTCGTGCTACAATAGCGGAAAAGCTGGAAACGGCGCAAAAGGCTCTGTCGGTTCTGGATTCGGCGCTGCAATTTTATCCGAACGAAGCAGAATTAACCGAATCGGCGGCGGCGGTCGAGGAATTTATCGCCTCGATAAAAGTTTCGCACTGGATCGAGCAAGCCGAGCGCTCGGCTTTTAAAGGTAATTACAAACGCGCCGTCAGCCACTATCGCGACGCTCTTTTTTATCTCGCCAGGGAAAACGTACGCAGCGAGGAAAGAGAGTTGATTGCCGAAAAAATAAACGCGGAAATCGAAAAACTGCGTGAGATTTCAAACGAAGAAATAGATAAAAAACAAATTTCACCCGAATCGAAAAGGAAAAAATGATAAGTCAAAGATGTCCCAAATGCGGAAGCAAGCGAATCCGGCGAGGTTATCGCCCGACGCCCATCTGGTTAAAAATTTTTTTCCGCTATCACCTTTTGTGCGACAACTGCAACTGGGAATTTAAAGGCTTTGCCGTGCCCGGCACGGTTTCCTCAAAGCCGACGCGGAAACCGCTGAACAAAACGCTTCAATAAACGAGAAAAGTTAAAGGGAAGATGAAGAATTTTCGGAAACCGGCAAAAGAAATTTCCGAAAACGGTGGGAAAATGTGTAAAATCGGGTAAACGGAAATTTTTCTAAAGCGAGACGGTTTGAGCGGATGTCGGAATTTAAGCCTTATATTTTCACATTTTTTTGTTTGCTTTGGCTTCAGGGATTCGTCTCTGCTCAAACGCCCGAACCGACGCTGACCACGACGACCACCACCACCGCCCTTCCGGAAAACGATAACTCCGGAACGATTCACTTCGGCGATTTGATTGACGTCGATATCGTCGGCAGCGTCGAATACGACTGGCGCGGCACCATTACGC
>JALZHR010000032.1 GCA_030860665.1 Acidobacteriota bacterium | reverse complement strand
GCTTTTGTGCCTGATATGCTAAAGCTTCGGCTCGAAATCGCCGCCGCGCCCGAATCTTCTGCCGAATCCGCCGCGCATTTTTTCCCCGAATTTGTTTTTCATCTCCGAGGCTTTCGCGCGCTGTTCCGGCGTCAGAACGGCGAAAATCGCGGCTTTCACGCGCTCTTTTTCGATGATTAGCTGCCGCATCGTTTCGCTCTGCTCGGCGGCGAGGCGGTTGACTTGTTCTTCATTGAAAACGCCGTCCGTCCCGAGGTCTTTCAATTGGTCGTGCGTGCCGCGCGCGGCTTCCGTCAAGGTCTGGATTTTGGCTTTTTCCGCTTCCAGAATCTGCTTGACTTGCGCTCGCTGCTCGTCCGATAAATCAAGCTCGCTCGCGATTTTTTCCAGCACAAACGGCGGCGGTCCGAAATGTCTCTCGCCTCTCGCGCCGCTGCCGTCTCTTTTCTGAGCGAAAGCAAAAACGACGCCGATTGTCACGACGGCGAAAACTAAAATTGCGATGGTATATTTTTTCATTGATTTCTCCTTATAAATTAATGACGCGGATTGTTTCTCCGCGCTTATAAGTAACAACGAATTTCCCGCGCCCGCAAATGTATTAATATCGTGAAGTTAGGTAAAGAAAAGTAAATTTCCGCCGGCGCGCGATTTACAATTCCTGACAAACTCGGCTAGTCTTTTGGCGTAGGATAAGATGGATTTTAGATTTTAGATTTGCGATTTTAGATTGGAATCGGAATTGACTGACGCAAATACTTTTAAAAATAATTTTCCTTATCCAATCGCAAATCTAAAATCTAAAATCTAAAATTAAAGATATGTTTCGGATTTTACTGATTGACGATGACGAAGAGCTTTGCGACCTGGTTTCGGAGTATTTAACGGTCGAAGGCTTTACCGTCGAGGCGGTTCACGACGGCGAGACGGGATTGCGGAAAGCGCGCGAGACGGCTGCGGCGGGCGAGCGCGATTTGATTATTCTGGACGTGATGCTGCCGAAAAAAAACGGCTTCGACGTTTTGCGCGAGCTGCGCCGGGAATCTCAGATTCCGGTTTTGATGCTGACGGCGCGCGGCGACGATATGGAGCGCATCGTCGGGCTGGAAATCGGCGCGGACGATTACCTGGCAAAGCCCTTTAACCCGCGCGAGCTGGTGGCGCGCCTGCGCGCGATTTTAAGAAGAACGCAGAATTTGCCCGAAGAAGCATCGCCAGCGGCAGCGGCGGCGGAAAAAATTCAGATTGACGACGTCGAGGTTTCGCTGTCGGCGCGCTCGGCGCGGCGCGAAGGCGAGGATTTAAACCTGACCTCGATCGAATTCGATTTGCTGGCGGAGCTTTTGAAAAACGCGGGCAAGGTAGTCAAAAAAGAAGATTTGAATCTGAAAGTCTTGGGACGCCGCCTGTCGCCTTTTGACCGCAGCCTCGATATGCACATCTCGAACCTGCGAAAAAAACTCGGCGCGCGCTCCGGCGGCAGCAGCGGCAGCAGCAGCAGCGGCAGCGGCGAGGAACGCATCAAGACGATTCGCTCGGTCGGCTACATCTATACATTGAACATTTGACATTTATCATTTATCAAAAATGATTTGCCGGTCGCCGGAGCGGCGCGAAATGATAAATGCCTGATGATAAATGATAAATGTTCAATGATAAATGAAAATGAGTTTGTTTCTGAAAATTTTTCTCTGGTTCTGGCTGGCGACGGCTCTGGTCGCGGGCGTGTTGACTTTTATCACCTGGTCGACGCACTCCGAGCCGTTTTTTAATCGCTGGCAGTATGCCGTCGGCAATACGATGAACGTTTACACGGAAATCGCGCGGCAGATTTATGAAAACGAAGGCGAGCAGGGAATCAGGAACTTTTTCCGGAATCTACAGGTTTCAAACGAGATTAAAGGCGCGTGTCTGGCGAGCCGGACGGGCAAAACCTGCTCCGACGACGCGGTGAGCCGGAACGGGCAGAAGGCGATTGAAAGAGCCTTTGCCGGAAATTCGGTCGAATTCGAGGTTTTAGCGCCCGAAGAAAGTTACGCGGCGAAAAAATTTACGACTGCTGCGGGCGAAAATATCGTTCTGGTTTTGCGGCTCGTGCGCCCGCGCCCGCCGCTGCCGCTCGGCGTCGACTGGCGAACGCGCCTGCTCAGAATCTTAGCCGTAATTTTGACGGCGGGCTTGGTTTGCTATGCGCTCGCGCGCTATCTGGTCGCGCCGATTCTGAAGCTCAGGCAGGCGACGAAAAAACTGGCGGACGGCGATTTAAGCGCGCGCATCGAGATGAAACGCCGCGACGAGCTCGGACAACTGGCGCGCGATTTCGACGAGATGGCGGAGCGCATCGAAACGCTTATCGCCTCGCAAAAACGCCTGACGCGCGACGTCTCGCACGAATTGCGCTCGCCGCTGGCGCGAATGAACGTCGCGCTCGAACTAGCCAAACAGAAATCCGGCGGCGAAACCGCCGCCGTCTCGCCGCTGCTGGAAAGAATCGAAACCGAATCGAAACGTCTGAACGAGATGATTTCGCAGATTCTGACGCTGTCGAAGCTGGAAACGCGCGCGGAAAAAATCGAAAAACGCGAGATAAATTTACGGCGCTTAATCGAGCAAATCGCCGCCGACGCCGAGTTTGAAGCCGAAAGCAAAGGCAAATCGGTCAAAATCCTGCGCGCCGACGCCTGCCGCGTCTTAGGCAGTGAAAGTCTTCTGCGCAGTGCGTTTGAAAACGTTCTGCGCAATGCCGTGCGCTACGCGAAAGAAGGCACGAGCGTGGAAATCTCGCTGAAGAGCGAAAACGGAAAAGCCTTTGCGGCGATTCGCGATTACGGCGCGGGCGTGCCGGAAAACGAGCTGTCGGAAATGTTTCGCCCGTTCTACCGCGTCGGCGAGGCGCGCGAGAGAAAAACCGGCGGAATCGGCTTGGGGCTGGCGATTACCGAGCAGGCGGTTAAAGCGCACGAAGGCGAAATCTCGGCGAAAAACGCGCCCGACGACGACGGCGGCTTGATTGTCGAAATCGAAATGCCGTGTTTATAAATGACGAAAAGGCTCTGCGCAAAAATCGAAGAAGCGAAATTTTAAATTCTAAATTAATCCGGATAACGTTTTCCGAAATAATTTAGAATTTATAGCGGGTTTCAGAATTGCGCGACCAGGCAGAAGCC
>JALZHR010000419.1 GCA_030860665.1 Acidobacteriota bacterium | reverse complement strand
CCAGTCGTCCGTCCAGTGCGGAATACCGAAATCGCGCGCCGTCCGCTCGGCATTCTCGCGCCGCGCGCTGGCGACCGACACGACCTGCGCGCCTTCAATCATCTGAAACGACGGAATCTGCACCGTCCGCGCAAAACCCGTCCCGATTATCCCGACTCCGATTTTCTTAGCCATAAAAAAATTAAAGCACAAAAAGAATTCAAGGCAAAAGGCAAAAGTAAAAAGGCAAAAGTGAAGAATTAAGGCAAAAGGCAAAAGTAAAAAGGCAAAAATAAAGAAAAATATTCCTTACTTTTGCCCTTTACCTTTTGCCTTTTGCCTTCTCTAGCTTTTCGTTTCGAGCGAGAAATCCGGCGTTTTATCGGCTCTTATTTTGCCGCCGCGTTTCAGATATTCCTCGTAAATCTCTTTTTCCGGCGGCTCGATAAATAAAATTTTTGCTCCGATTAAGTAGCTGACTGACGAATCGTGAATGCCGAGCTGCTCATAGCGGACGCCGACGATTTGCATCCGGATTTTTCCGCACGGCAAATCCAGCTCGGCTCGCAAAGTGCGGTTTTCGCCGACCAGATAATATTCGCGCAGGCGAATCGAAGGCACGATGAAAGCGATGCCGGATGCGCTCAAATCTTTCGTTTCGCCTGCGGTCGAAAGGCTCTCGCGCCGGGTCGTCAGCTTTCCGTTCGCTTTCCCGCCGGTTTCGTCGTCCGGCTCGATCGTAATTCGCACCGGCAGTTGAAGATTGTATCGCCGCGCGCTGCGGTTTTCGACGAAGGTCAGGTTCAGTCTGGAAATAAATCTGCGGATTACATCTGACATTTGACTACATCCAGCGTTACCCGCTTCCGAACCGGCAGGAGAACGGCGTCTGCGGAAGAAAGACGCCGCCGGTTGATAATAATCTCAGGCGCTTTTCGATTCGCTATTTTTTCAGCGGCTGACCTTTTTTGTCCTGACTCTTGAAGCGCGCTTCTTTATTCGCGCCTTCGACCTCGACCAGAAACGAAAGCTTTCCGCTTCTGCCGTAAACGGCAGGCTCAGCCGTCGCAAAATATTTCTTTTTGTCGGGCGAAACCGAAATCGTGTAGCGATAACCGGTCGATTCGGCGCTTTGCGCGTCGATCGGCAGCAAGCCCTGCTCGATTAAGGTCGGCATATCGCCGAAAGCGCCCTGATTTCGCAGCGAGTAAACCGTCTGCGCTTTGGTGATGCGCTCGAGCATCATTCTGGCTTCGACGTGGTGAACCTCGATGCGGATGTTGAAAAAGTAGTTTTTGCCTTCTTTTTTGACCAGCGCCTCGGCTTGGTCGTCTGCCGTTAAAATAATCCAGGCGTCGCCTTCGCGGCGCAGGTTGAATATCTTGTCTTCCGGAACGCCGGTGTCTTCGTTCGGCATTTTCGCCGTCACGCTCGCCGTATTTCCGGTGACGACTTCGCCGTTGATTTGAATTTCGGGCGGCACCTGCCGGGCAATCATCTCGAAATCGGCGCTCAAATCCTGCATTTCCGCCTCGGTCAAGCCTTCGACCGCCGGGCGCACGTTCGTCATCATCATCGCCTCGCGGAAACGCCGCTCGCGCAGGTTTTTGTAAAACGTCCGGACGGCGTCGGCGGGCGAATTCGCATTAATCCGGATTCTGCCCTTGAGCTGAGGAGAGTTTTTCGCCGCGTTCGGCGCGAAATCGTTTTTCCCGGTCTGCACGTCGGCGACAGGCTCGGGCGCATCGTTATTTTTCGCCGACACCGCGCAGCCGCCGCTCGTGATAGCGACCATCGAAAGACACGCGCCGAGCGAGAGAAGAGACATTTTCAGGCGGAAGTTCGCTTTGGAAAGTTTGTTGAACATTTGGTTTTGACTCCGAAAAATCTGACGGAAAAATTTGAAATGAAAAGCAGGGAAGATTTGCGAAACCGGGCGCTAAGGAGACCGGCAAAACACGCTGTCTGAGATTATAGCGTGTTTTGCCGGGAAAAGTAAACAATGTTTATCAATTTTATTTCTTTATTTTCCGGACGGTGAGATTTTCCGTTCTTCCGGCTTCGACGGTGACTTTCTGCGCGTCCTTGACGGCTTTTTCATACCATTCGTCAATCTCGGCGGATTTTTTCGGCAGGCTTCCGGTCTCGGCAAAGACTACAGCGTATTCCATCGGCGCGAGCTTCGTTTCAAATTCGCCGTTCGCGTTGGTTTTGACGATGCGGAGATAGGTCGAAGTGACGTGATGCGCAGCTCCGGTCGGGACGAGAGTAAACTGCGTGTTTTTGAGCGGCTCGTTTTTTTCGTCGACGAGCTTTCCCTTCAGCGTGCCGACATTTTTGCTGAGAATAATCTGAACGTTTCGGATGGCGTCGCCTTCTTTTATTTCGAGCCTGCTGCCGGAGAGCAAATCGATGCCGCCCGCTTTCGCGCTTTTAACGTAGTAATTTTCGTCGCCGACGTGAATAAGAATATCGGTTTTTCCTTCGCTGACGTTTTCCACCTCGAAATCGCTGTTAACGCCGCCGGGCTTCGACCGGATTGTGCTGATGTTGCCTGAGTGGACGGGAGCTTCGACGATGGGCATACTCGAATGCTCGCTGCCGTCGTAATTTAAAACAGTGTCGAACACGGTCAGCTCGCTGTCCGCGTTTGACGCGACGATCGTCACGACCCGCGGCATTTTCTCGTTGTTCTCGACGGCGACCGTTCCGGCAATCGTGCCGCCGTAGCCGAGCTCGATAACCATCTCCGAAACGTCCTTGTCTTCAAGGCTTATCTGCTGAATTTTTTTGGCGAACTTCGGCAGCGGCGGCGCATTTTTCTGCTGGCTGCCAGTCGTCATATTGGAAGGCGGATAATCGCCGTGATATTCGGAATAATCGCTTTCGGTCTGAATCGGCTCGATGACGAGCTTGTAATTTCCCCTCGGCATCTCCTTAAACTTCCAGTTTCCGTTTTCGTCGGTCGCCGAAGTATGCCCGGCTGATTCTCTGAAGATTGAATGAACTTCTTCCTCGCCTTCGCGCCTGATGGCGATTCGCGCTTTGACGGGCGATTTGTCTTTGCGCGAAACGATTTTGCCCTCGATTTTATAAAGATTCCGGCTCGGAATCGTCAGATTGATTTCGGACATTTCCTGACCCAGCTCGACGTTGAGAACGTTTGCCGATTTCGAGTCGAAGGCGTCGGGATAAAATATGCTCAAAAGAGAATTTCCGCTGCCCGCGCCGAAGATAGGCTCAAATTCGTTGTAGGATTTTTCGCCGTCGCCGTGCGAAACGCTCTCGGTGACTTTGACGATATACTCGCCCGCCGGCAGCCCCGCAAGACGATAAACGCCGCGGTCATCGGTCTGGTAAGTGCCGCTGCCCATCATCATTGAAAAAATCGCCGCAAAATTCGGAACGACGAGTATAAATTTATCGTTAACCCTGCGCAGAATCTCGACCTTGACGCCGATTGCCGGGTCGCCGTTGTCATACATCACGCGCCCGCTGATTGCGCCGCCGCGCCGCGCCGGAATCTGCACATCAATGTCGGTGATTCCGTCAACGATAATTTTTTCAAATCCTTCGGCGGCTTTTTCGAATTCTTCCGCTTCCCTTCCGCCGCGCACAATCGAAAAATCTACGAAAGCCATCGGCGAGACGACGCCGGGCGAGTTGATTACCGCGTAGTAAACACCCGCCTCGACGCCTTTCAACTGAAAATTCCCGTCGTTATCGGTCAAGGCGCTTCGCATACTGCGCGGTCCGCCTGAAAAGCCCTTTTCGCCCATCAACATAATCGGCGCGCGCTTGACGGGTCTGCCCGTGTCGGCGTAGAAAACTCTGCCGCGAACGTTTGAAGCGGCAGGCGTCGGCGTCGCAACGGCGTTCGGTGAAGTGTCGTCGCCCGGCGTAACCGGCTGCGGCGCGTTTACTGTTTCCGC
>JALZHR010000412.1 GCA_030860665.1 Acidobacteriota bacterium | reverse complement strand
CTCTCGGTCGCGCCGGATATGCTGATTTTCGTCGAAGGCATCGAGGACAATCGGACCAGTGCGCCGTGCAGCACTTTCGGGCACTGGTGGGGCGGAAACTTCGAGCCGATGGAATGTCACCCGCTCGATATTCCCGCCGACCGTCTCGTCTTAAGCCCGCACGTCTACGGTCCCGACGTCTACAATCAAACCTATTTCAACGACCCGAATTTTCCGAACAATCTGCCCGCCGTCTGGGATTTGCATTTCGGACGCTTCGCGCCGCAGCACGCCGTCGTCATCGGCGAGTTCGGCGGCAAATACGGTCACGGCGGCGTCGGCGAAAAAGACGTTATCTGGCAAAACAAAATCGTGGATTACATGATTGAGAAAAATATCCAAAGCAGCTTCTACTGGTCGTGGAATCCGAACAGCGGCGACACGGGCGGAATTTTGCAGGAAGACTGGCACAACGTCTGGCAGGACAAAGTCGAGCTTCTGCACCGCCTGTGGAATTACACGCCGCAAGCGCCGGAACACGGATGCTCCGACGGTCGCGACAACGACGGCGACGGCTTGACCGATTTAGCCGACGCGCTGGGCTGCGAAAACGGCACGGACGATGACGAATACAACGTTCCGCAGACCGGTGAAGGTTTGGAATTGACGACGATTACAAACAACGACTGGGGCACGGGATACTGCAAGGAATACCGCGTGAAGAACCTAAATAATTTCGACGTCGACTGGGTCGTCAACCAGACGATTGAAGGCGAAATTACGAGCATCTGGACGGGAGCTTACACGCGAAACGGAAATCAGGTGTCGTTCGGCGGCTTGTACTACAACGACATTCTCGAAAACAGGCAATCCGCGACTTTCGGATTCTGCGTCCAGCGTCCGGCGCAATCGCCTCAGCCCGCCTGCGCCGACGGCTTGGACAACGACCGGGATGGATTGGTTGACCTGAACGACCCGGGCTGCTCGAACGCGCAGGACACGGACGAGGCTGACACTCCGCCGCCGACGGGCGAAGGTCTGACGACGGACGTCAACGTCGTGAACGATTGGGGCGGCGGCTACTGCGCCGACGTCACGGTGACAAACACGACGACGAACCCGATTGACTGGATAGTGAGTTTTCCGGTTGAGGGAACGGTTAGCGGTCTGTGGAACGTGTCTTACGTCCAGAACGGAAACACCGTCACGGCGGAAGGCTTTTCGTGGAACAACATCATTCAGCCGCAGAGCGCGCTGGCGTTTAATTTCTGCGCCAATCGATAAAAACGGCGCGGTTTAAATATCCGCTGAAGGTTTGCTTTGGCGGACATTAATCGAATTTCGGGTTTCAGGTCGCAGATTCCGTTCAAGCCGGAATCAAAACGTCGGCTTGAAACCCGAAATTTTCGATTAGGGATTTTGTTTATTTGGCTTTCGCCCGCAGCTCAGCAATAAGTTTTTTTACCTGCTCGGCATTTTGAGCTCTTGAATCGATTTTAAGATAGCGCTCCAGTTCATCTGCGGCTTCCTTGTAACGCCCGGTTTTTTCATACAGCAGAGCGATCTGCCAGTGAATTTCGGCGACCGGCGAAGTTTTTTCGGCTAACGATTTCGCCTGTAATAATGCTTTTTCGGCTTTTTCAAACTGACCGTCGATGCGCAGAACCATCCCGTAAAAAATCTGCGCGTTAATCGATTGCGGGTTGATGGCGGTCGCTTCGCGGAGCGCCTCGATTGCCGTCTGCCAGTTTTTAAGATTATAGGCGGCTATTCCGAGCGTGTAGAAGCTCGAATAGCTGCGCTTATTCACCTCGACCGCTTTGACCAAATACGTCGCGGCTTCACGGTATTGTTTGCGCCTGACGTATTCGTCGCCGAGACGGTCGAGCGCGTCGTAATAGGTCGGAAAAATTTCGATTGCCTTTTTCAGCGAGTCCAGACCTTCTTCTTTTTTATCTTCGAGCTGACGGACGCCTTTTTTGTATAAATCGCGCGCTTCATCCGGGACTTCCTGCGCGAAAACGACGCTTGCCCTGCCCGGGCTGCCGACGTTGATTTTGCGCGGGTCGAGTTTTAAATAAATGTCGACATAAGCCATATCCGAGCTGTAACGCCCGTTGCCGAGCGGCACGGAAAAGAGCCTGACGTCCTGCACCATTTCCTGGTAGTTCGTCCCGAGCGGCAGAACTTTTACCTGGTAATCTCCGGCTCTCAGCCCCGAAAAAACAAAATGCCCCGCGCCTCTGACGCGCGTTCGCGCCAGCGTAAACCCCATCCGGTCAAGCAGCTCGACATATAAATCCGATACGGGCTGGCGCGTTTGGGCGTCGAAAACATTGCCCGAGATGGAGCTATTTTGAGCCTGCGCGGCGCTTGCGGCGGCAATAAAGATGAGAAACAACAAAACGATACCGTGAACTAAATGTCTGGCGGGTTTCATAACTTTGACTCCAAAAATTTTCTTAGGTGAATTTTACAAAAATCGTCGCCGCTTATATTGAGAAATTCTGCCGTCTTGCGACAAATTTATTTAGTGTTTTTACCAAAAATCTCCAATTTATCTTTCAATCTGCCGTTTCCGGCTCTTATATGCGGATTTCGATTTTAATTATCCGCGTTTCTTTTCCGGTCGCAGTTTGTTCGGCGCGCTCGTTTTAACCGGAGAGTCCGAAGGCGTGAAAGTTTGATCAGCCTTTGAGTCGGTTAGCGTTTTAGAAGTAGCCAACAATTTTGATTCTTCCAGAATTTTTAGCGCCGCTTTTGCGTTTTTACTCAATCTCTTTTTTTCTTTTGCCATTGTTTATTTCCTTTCTTTGCTTTAAACTCGGTCATTTTTACAAGTTAACCGGTTAAGTCAACTTTTCTCAATCCAGCCGCCGCCGACAACTTCGTCGCCGTCGTAGAAAATCGTCGCCTGTCCGGGCGTGACGGCGCGCTGCGGCTCGTCGAAAACGATTCGCGCGCGATTATCAGGCAGAGCGTAAATGGTCGCTTGCGCGGGCTCGTGGCGATAACGGATTTTGACCTCTGCGCGCACCGCTTCGGTAGGCTCGTCAAAGGCGACCCAGTTCACGCCTTTCGCCGTAAATTCGATTGATTCCAGCGCGTCTTTTTCGCCGACGATGATTTGGTTTTTCAGACGCTCAATCTGCACCACATACAGCGGTTTTTCGTGCGCGATGCCGAGACCGCGCCGCTGACCGATGGTGTAGCGGTGAATGCCGGAATGCTCGCCCAGTTTTTCGCCCTTCGCGTTGACGATTTCGCCGCCCGCGGGCAATTCGTCCGAGCGGTTTTCGTGTTCCAGGTAGCGGTCGATAAATTCGGCGTATTTGCCGTCCGGCACAAAACAGATTTCCTGCGATTCCTGTTTTTCGGCGACATACAGATTCGCCTCGCGCGCAATCTCGCGCACTTCGGATTTGAGCATTTCGCCGAGCGGAAAATAGGCGCGCGACAATTGCTCCTGCGTCAGCTCCCACAGAAAATAGCTCTGGTCTTTCCAGTGATTACGCCCGCGAAACAGCCGATAACGATTTCTTTCCGCGTCATATTCGACGCGCGCGTAATGCCCGGTCGCCACTTTGTCGCAGCCTAAGCTCTGCGCCAGCCGGTCGAGCGAGGCGAATTTCAGACGCGAGTTGCACGCGACGCACGGAATCGGCGTCTCGCCCGCGAGATAACTCTGTACGAACGGCTCGACGACCGATTCCTCAAAATCTTTTTCCAGATTCAGCACGTAGAACGGAATTCCCAGACTTTCAGCCACGCGCCGCGCGTCGTAAACGTCGTCCAGCGAGCAACAGCGCGACGGCAACGGGTCGCCGTTTTCGTCAACGTTGATGTTCCGCCGCTGATTCCACAACTGCATCGTAAAGCCGACCAGCTCGTGTCCCTGTTCTTTCAGCAGAGCCGCCGCGCTCGAAGAATCGACGCCGCCGCTCATCGCCACCGCGATTTTCATAACCACTCCAAACTGACAGTATAGCGATTTGCTTGGATGCTGAAAACTTTTCAGAAATTGCTTGACTTTCAAAAACAGTTGTCTTATCTTTTGTAAAAGCCGCTCTTAAAATTTGTAAGACCGGCGATTTTAAAGGACGAAAATATGCTTTTATCAAAAACCGAGGCTTTAATTTTACAAATAATGTCGGAAAACGGCTTCCGCGAAATGTACGGCTTGGAGCTTCTGAAACATTCCAACGGGGGAATTAAACGCGGAACGATTTACACGACGCTTCAGCGAATGGAAGACAAAGGTTTTGTTGTTTCACGACAAGAGGATAAACCCGACAACGTTTCGGGAATCCCGCGTAGACTTTATGAAATTACAGGAACAGGTCAACGTGCTTTACAGGCATATGAGTTATTAGGTGAGGATTTAATTACGATTTAATCAAAAGGATGTAAAGACAATGAAAGACTGGCATTTGATTATCAGTAAAATCATAGTATTAACATTTCTCATTTTCTTTATATATATGAGTTGGGAAATGAGTAATGAAGCCGCTGGTTTTATCAGATACAATCATAAGATTAAAGAGTTTTATGACAAAGAAATAGAAAAAGCCAAGTCTGAAGGTAGAGAATTAACTCAATACGATATTGAAAAAATAATTAAAGACCATTTTGAAGAAATAGCAGAGATTGCGGGAGAAAACATCAATGTAAGACAAAATAAGAAGCTTTACATAGAAGCAATTCTTGTTGTAGTTGAATTTAGAACCTTTGGAACTGTCCATATTAATAGACCTGTGATAGTTTTCTTTGGCAGTTTCCTGTTATCTGGGATAATTGTCTTGTTATCGCAAATTAATTTGACGAAAAAAATAACAAAGCCTCCTTTTTCAGCTATATCCAAAATCGCCGACATATTGCCGAAAAAGCAGTGCGAAATTCTCCTTCAAGAAATTTCTGATGCACGTCTAGAATATTATGAAGCCGTAAACGAAAAGAAAATCTGGAAAGCCAGATGTAGGGTTGTTTTTTATTACATTGGTTTAGGTTGGTCTGTTGTAATGTGGATTTCCGACAAAGTTAAAGAAGTTATCGGAATCATTCCAAAGAAAAATTAATAATCTATTTTACTCCGTCACAGTTTGAAAAAACGGCTTCAGGTTTTCTTTTATCGCTTCTGCGACGGCTTTTGAGCCTTCGACGTTTGGGTGTCCGATTGTGGCGAGTTCGCAGGTGCGGGTGCGGAATTTCAAATCGGTTAGCTTCTTCAGCTCTCCAATCGTTTCTTCGCAGACTTTTAATCTTTCTTCAGCCAGCGCGTCCTGGGCGCGTCCTTTTTTTCCGGTTTCGTAGACGAGCGGTTTCGGGGCGGCGATGGCGTTTTCTTCTTTAATCGGCGATTCGACGAAGACGGCGCGCTGTTTGCCGGATTGAGCGTTTAGACGCTCGACGGCTTTTTTCAGTTCGCGCGTGGAATCCTGCGCCCAAATCAGCGAGCGTTCAATCATTTTTTTGCGGTAGCGTTTGAGCAGCGTGCGATTTAAAGGGTTGTTAATCACGGCTTTCAGCGGACGCGGGAACTCGTAGATTTCCAGCAGATTGTTGAGCATAACGCTGGCGGGCGTATACTTCGACAGAAACGGATAATAGCCGACGACCGCAATCAGCGCGCTCGGAAACTGCGCGGCGGCGTGCGAGAGCATCTCGAACATCTTTTCGTTGCAGTGTTTGACGATTTCGCGGCGCAGCTCGCCGTTGTCTTTTAAGGGATTGAGAATCACCGACAGGCGAATGTCCGTGATGCCGCCCGAAAGCATTATCAAATCGACCGCAGCGGGATTTTTGTATTCTTTTTTGGCAATGTCAATCTGCGCGCGGATGCTCGGAAACGAGAGATTTATTTCTGGATGATAAAATTCGGTCTCGCCGATTTCGGCTTTGAGCAGCGCGTCCGTCTCAAAATCGCGCAGATTGATGCTCGCGCCGGAGTGCGCTTTGACTTTCAGGTTTACCGTGCGCGCGCCGCCGAAAACTTCCGCTTCGAGCCATTCTTTAGTCAGGTGATAAAATTTATGTTCCTCGCGCAAGCCCTGTCCCCAGACGAGCGAATCGCCGACGACCAGAAAATCGAAAGAGCCGGGATTATCGAAAACGGGCGCGCCGAATGCGCTCCGACCCGAAACGAGAGCGAGTCCGGCAAATGCTCCGAGCTGTTTGATAAAATTGCGGCGCGAGTGTTTCGTCATTCTAAAATTTCCGTCGGTTTCCTCGTTAAAATCTATGCAGGTTAATATTAAACCGCTTTTGTAAAAGCGGTCGCGACGGTTATTACACTTTTACGATTGACACAAACGGCGAAGGTAATTAGTTGCAGCTTAAGGGGTTTGCGATGCTTCTAAAATAAGGTAGGTGACCTTGCGGCTTGCGCCGCCCTGAAGCTTTCGCGCCCACGAAGTTTCGAGCTTCGACCATTCGGCGGGATTTAAAACGCCGGTTTCCAGCGCTTCAAAACCGGCGTTTTTGTATTTCGGAAGCAAAACGCTTTCGAGATAATCGGCGGAAAGCTGCGGCAGCGCGAGCCGTTCGATTTCGGATTTGTCGCGTTCCTCGTCAATCCCGATGACGATTTCGAGCAGGCATCCGGGCGCGCAGATGCGGCGCAGGGCGCGCAGCACGTTTTCGTCGCCCGAAACGACGGCGCGCAGCAGGCTGCCCCACGGAAAGTGTATGTGAATCTCGTCCGCCGAGGCGTTTAATTCTTCGGGAAGATTTTCGACCGCCGCCTGTAGGAATAAAACGTTAGGCAAGCCGCCTTTCGCGGGTTTGCGCGTCGCCTTCGTCGAGATTTTCTCCAGCGGCTTCGCGTTGGCGTCTATCCCGATGTAGAATTTGTTTGGATTGGCGCGCGCCGCAGCCGACACAAAGCGACCGTCGCCCGTCCCGATGTCCACTACGACACCTTCGCCCGCGCCGGTATGGAGCGATGAGCTTTCGGAATTCTTCGCCGTCGAGTTATCAGATTGTGCTGCCACGAATTGCTTTAATCATATCTATCTTTCGCCTTTCCGTTCTGGCATTATAATGCTGGACGAACGCAGCGGCAAGAGGTAAATTTTAAATTGTTTTTATGAAAAGGTGTCCGCAATGCCAGAATCTCTACCCGGACGAGACGCAGTATTGTCTCGGCGACGGTCAGCTTTTGATTTCCGAGCGCCTGCCGCTGCCTTCGGAATTGAGCGCGGTTGACGAGGAAGAGGTGACGATTATCAGGAACGACCCGATTGTCGTCGATTTATCGGCGGCAAATGCGCCGAATATTCCGCAGCAGCCGTCTTATCAAATTCCGCAGCCCGCCGCCGAAAGAATCACCGTTAAGACGAAATCGAATTTCGGAAAGTATCTGGTTTTTCTGATAATCGGCTTGCTGCTCGGCGGCGGTCTGGTTCTGACGACGCTGTATCTGAGCCGGGAAGGATTTTTTCAGAATAACGGCGCGGGCGGCAATAAAGCGGCTTCGGGCGCAGCAAATTCCGCGCAGCCCCAACGCACGAACGCCGAACCGAAAAACAGCGATTCGCCCGTCAATAAACGGTTGGCTGTAAATCCCGAACATCAGAAAAGAACCGCTGTGAGCGACGACGAATTTAACGGTCGGGTGATAACGCTGAACGCCTACATCCGCTCGTCGCCGAGCCGCTCGTCGCCGGAAATCGACGTTCTCCCGATTGACGACCGCCTGACTATCACCAGCCGGGACGACCCCGACAGCCCCTGGTTTCACGTCGTCTGCGAACACGGCACGAGCGGCTGGATGCACGGCAACACGATTGAATACACGAAATAGCTATTAGCTGTTAGCTATTAGCTTTTAGCCGAACATTAGGAAAAGCTGTTAGCTGTTAGTCATTAGTGTTTGGCTAAAAGCTAACAGCTATTAGCTATTAGCTAATAGCTAATAGCTATCTCGGCACTTCGACGGTTTTGATGATGTCGGAGATTACGGCGTCGGTCGTCGCGCCGTCCAGCTCGGCTTCGGCGCGCAGCGCGAGGCGGTGACGCAAGACCGGCAGCGCCACGTCGCGCACGTCGTCGGGCGTCGGAAAATCGCGCCCGCGAATCGCCGCCAGCGCTTTCGAGCAAAGCAGCAGCGCGACCGAGGCGCGCGGGCTTGCGCCGTAAAGAATCGTCGGGTGATTGCGCGTGCGCTGGACGATTTCGACGATGTATTTCTGCACGCCCGGCTCGGTTTTCATCTGCTTGACTTCCATCCGGCAATGCTGAATCGCCGTGACGTCGCCGAGCGGCAGGATTTCGATTTGTTCCAGGTGGCGCGAGTTAAACCCGGCGTCCCAGCGCGCGACGATTTCCCGCTCGGCGTCGACCGGCGGGTAATCAATCAGGATTTTCAGCAGAAAGCGGTCGAGCTGCGCTTCCGGCAGCGGGTAAGTTCCTTCGTATTCAATCGGGTTTTCGGTCGCCAGCACGGTGAACAGCGGCGAGAGCGGGTAACGCTCGCCGTCAATCGTCGTCTGGCGTTCTTCCATCGCTTCCAGCAGCGCCGACTGCGTTTTCGGCGGCGTGCGGTTGATTTCGTCCGCCAGCAGAATGTCGGTGAAAACCGGACCTTGACGCAGATTGAATTCCGACGTGCTGACGTTGAAAACATTCGTTCCCGTAATGTCGGAAGGCATCAAATCGGGCGTAAACTGGATGCGCGAAAACTGCGCGCCGATAATTCGCGCCAGCGTTTTGACGGTCAGCGTTTTCGCCGTTCCCGGCACGCCTTCCAGCAGCGCGTGACCTTCCGCCAGCACGGCGACCAGAATCTGCTCGATAACCTCGTCCTGCCCGACGACCACCTTGCGCAGCTCGTTTAAGATGTGCGCTACGGTCGACGGCGTGTAGGTCAGCTTCCTTCTCTGCGGCGGCTGCGGTTGTGTCTCAAAATCCGGGTTGTCGAATAGTTGTGTTTCTTCTTGCATTTTTAAGTTTATTTATTTCACAAAAGCGAAATCGAAAATCGTTTTGGCGGCTAGAATCAGAACCGTCGAGATGAAAATTCGCTTGAGCCAGACGTCGTTTAATTTCGTGACGGTTTTTGCGCCGACATAGGCTGCGACAAACATCGTCACGGCTAAGATAATGCCAATTTTGTAATCAATCAAACCCTGATAAGCGAAAACCGCGCTCGCCGCCGCCGACGAAAAGACGTTGATAAGTTTCGTGTTCGCAACCGCTTCGGTAAAGGTCATCCCGAAAAAAGCGACGAAACACGCGGTCAGCATCGTGACGTAACCGCCGCTGTACAAGCCGCCGTAAACGCCGAGCAGAAACGTCAGAGCGTAAGCCAGGAGAATCGCGTTCGACGAAATTTTTTCGGCTTTCGCCACGCCCGCCTCGCGCTTCCAGAGCGTAAAAATCGTGACGACAATCATCGAAACCGAAACGATGATTTTCAGCCCGTTTCCCGGTATCAGTCCGACGAGCGCCGCGCCCGCTACCGAGCCGATTAAGGTTAAAGCGACCATTTTCGGCATCCGGCGGCGGTCAATCACGCCTTTGCCGAGAAACGGAATCGTCGCGCCGATTGCCATAAACGTCAGCCCGAACATATTCGTCGCCACCGCCTCCTGCGGCGGAATGCCGAACTGGAACATCACCGGAACGGTTACCAGAGAATTACTGCCCGTCACGACGCCGACCGCGCTCGTGATGAAAAACAAAAGAATCAGCAAAACCAGAGCCGTCGTCGTCATAAGTCAATTAAGAATTAAGAATTAAGAATTAAGAATCGACTACAGTCTTTTAATTCTTAATTCTTAATTCTTAATTGTCGTTCACACTCCCTTTCGCGCAGTTCTCTGCCGCTTCAATCCGAGCCTTTCCTCGATTTCGCGCAGGCGGCTGGCGAGATTGAGAACTTCCTTTTTATTCGTCTGCTCGCCGTGAATAATCTCCTCGCACTTAAACATCAGGTTGTCCAGCTCGGCGGCGTCCAGATTCGCCTTTTCGGCAATCAGGCGCGCCAGCTCCTGCCGCGAAGTTTGAAAATTGTCCACGCCGGTAAAGCGAGCCATCGTGCGCCGAAACTCGGAATAAATATTCTCCAGCGCCAAATCGTAGGCGCGCGTCCGCTGCTGAAGCTCCGCCATCGCCGAAACGTATTCGAGCTTTGACAGCCGGTTCGGCTCGTCGGCTGGCAAGGGGCGCGCAAACCGGCGGCTCTGCGTGAAAAGAACGATGCCGGTAAGCAGAAGAATTTGCAGGATGATCGGCACGACCGGAGTTCCG
>JALZHR010000384.1 GCA_030860665.1 Acidobacteriota bacterium | reverse complement strand
CCCCGTACCCGACGTCCTCGATCCGCATCGCCGGCATCTCGCCGTAGCCCTCGACCGTCGCGGCGAGGATCGCGGCGCCGGCCGCCGTCGTGAGCTCGGACGCCACGCCGCGCGAGAACATCGGCGCGCCGCGGAGCAGCTCGACGACGGTTGGCGTGGGGATCGGCATCGCACCGTGATCGGTGCGAACCATCCCGAACCCCGTCGGCACAGCGGACGCGAAGATCCGCTCGATGCCGAGCGACGCGACGCCGAGCGCCGTCCCGACGAGCCCGACGATCGTCTTCAACCCGTCGGCGTCGTGGAAGGTGACCGCCTCGGGATCGCGCCGGTGCACCTTCGCCTCGGCGTCCGCGTACAGTCGGAACATCCGGTGCGAGAGCGCGTCGGCGCCGTAACCGCCGCGATTTCCACCGCGATTGTTGCCGCCGCCGTAGCCGCCTCGATTGCCGCCGCCGTTGCGTTCTTCGCGCTGGCGGGCTTCGTTAACGTTCAGGTTGCGCCCGTTAACTTCCTTTCCGTTGAATTGGTCGATGGCATCGCTGCCCTCTTCTTTGGAAGACATTTCGACAAAGCCGAATCCGCGCGAGCGTCCAGTCTCGCGGTCTTCGATAACATTAGCCGATTGAACGGTTCCGGCTTGTGAAAAAAGACTTTCGAGGTCTTCGCTGGTCGTTTGGAAAGAAAGATTTCCGACGTAAAGTTTCATTGACATTTTTAGATATACCTTTCCCGCTGTTGTTTCGGGGATAAAAAGAAGTGTCGAAATCGAGCTGGCTCCGGAGAAACGGTAAGCGGCGAAGGATCGGATTCGGGCGTTCCTGTTTTCTTCAGGAACAACTTCTGTAACTGTAACCAACCTGCTCCCGAACTATCCAAAACGCCGTCAAATTAAAACTCTACCGGACGAGCGCATCACCGTTGATGCAAGAGAGAAGGACTAATTACTATCTATGATGCCTCATTTGATAGCCTTGTTGCAAACTGTTTCTACAATAAGTTCACATTTAAAGAGCCGCTCTATAAATTTACCCGGCGGAATAGACAAAACAGAACGGGCGCTAATTAAAAACGACGTGTGAATCTATTTCCGGAATTGGTTATCGTTACTATCGTAAATTCCCTACCCTCTGTAAACAAATCGGCGTTCAGAACCAGAAGACAAATCAAAAGAAGTTTGACATTGAAAAGGCTGAACAGGCTTTGAAGTGCGCACTTAAGGATAAGCCGACGCCATCATTTTTCGTGATAGCGAGATGATTAAAATGCAGCAGAAACAACCTTAATAAAAAACTCCCTATCTGTCAGCCGACCTGCACAAAAAGTATGGAGCCAAGCATACCTCTGCCAAAACGGCAAACTTATGCTTCAAATTTCAAACATTGATACTTTACCCATAAGTTTGCCGTTGCTGGAAGCATAAGTTTGCCGCGGCTGAATGTAGAATCAATAACTTGCAAGATTCAGATTTTCCCATTCAAAATAAATTAGAACCATAAGGTTGCCGAAAGTGCAAAATGGAAGCATAAGATTGCCAAAAGTCCGTTTTTGGACATTAGGAGATACTGTAATAATCTATTTTGAATGAAGTAATGTGGGTGGATTATTTAGAGCTGAATTTTTCAGATTTTTAGTTCTAATTTCTAATTTAAAATGCGGGTAAAGAGTTCATAACGCCACCATGTCAAAATTGGCTTAGGTTTATTTCTCAATTCTGTGAAAATCCAATCATAAAGATGTCGCGTGAATAGACATTCCCGATTTTGAAAGTAATCGCCAAAATGAAATTTTGGTTGGTATCGTTAATTAAAAACTCTTTGTCTCAAAAAGTGTCATTTATGAGACGATTTTAAATCATCCCCAAAACGCACGTTTTGGGGACATTGAGAAAGTAGCGGTTTCCGCCCCACGGACGTTGAATTGTTCGATGCGGGTTTATTCTTCACTCGCAACTTTGAAATGTGGGTTCTCGATGATGCCAAAGACGTTTCCAAACGGGTCTATTACCGTTGCTACGCGAACGCCGCCGCCAACCTCATTTACATCGCTATGCTGCTTCGCGCCATGTTCAAGCATCCGCTTGTATGCTGCTGCGGCATCTTTGACGCCCCAATAAGCAACTGCATTATTACCTTTCGACACACCGGACATATCAGGGTCTAGTCCTAACTCAAAGCCGCCGACATTAAAGCCGACATAAAACGGCTGATCAAAATAAGGCTTGACTCCTAATGCTACCGTGTACCAGGCTTTGGCTTTCTCAAGATTATCTACATGGTAAATAACAGTTCTTAATCCTTGAAACATTTCCTTCTCCTTTATGCCAACCGACGCGGGTTTATTTTGCTGCTGAAAACTAACATTTGCTAAAGAAAGGACAACAAGTAGCGTAAGTGATGCAAGAATAAGTTTTCGATTCATAATATTTTGCCCATCCATTTTAAATCAATGTCTCCAAAAGTTTCACACAGGAAAGTTCGGAATAGCTGATTTATCTATTTAGAGAAGAACATAAAGCATTGTCTTTGAGAATTAAAAAAAGATTGAATGCTTTACGAGGTTCTTTTGCGTCTTGGTTTGAGCGCAGGCTGTGCCGTTACAAAATCTACACTTTGTTTGAGCCAAACAGCTAAATCCCTTTCGTTCGTCCAAATTTCCGGCGGCACAACAATATATTGCTTGCTCGGAGTCGAATCAGTTTCATATTGCAGCCGTTTTGCTTCTTCCATTTTTAATAATTCGGTTTGCGCGGTCGGTGAAAGTTTAAGTGCCAGCCCGACATTTGAAAGGGACGCAAAAACGCGGCTTTCAACGTAAGCGCACACGCCGCCGAACATCGGCTTAAATTCCAGTTCGAACGCGAAACTTTCAGCCGCCGCGACAAGCTGATTTTCCATCTCCACTAATTGCTTCTTTTCCGATTGCTTATTACTCATTCTTATTCAACCGAGCTACCGATCTCAACGCTCACGCCGTTCAAATCGCGCACGTAGTCAACAACCTGCCCCCAAGGTTTTGTAACTGGCTCACGCACAGCAGTTGCTCCGGCTTTCACGGCTTTAGCAAATTCCATTTCGACATCTTCGCTGGTAAAAGCAATTTCAATTCCCGCCGGTGCTTCGCATAGTTTTTGATTTTACTAATTTTTAGACGGGTTCGTATTGGAAAAATGGAACACAAAAGATAAGAAATACCATCGGATTTTTATCCGAAAAAATTGGTTGGCGTTACTCCCGTCAAATCTTTGAAGTCGGAAATAAAATGAGCTTGGTCGTAATAGCCGCTCTCTAAGGCAAATAACGCCCAATCATTGACCGGCGCACGGCGGGCGCGTTTGAGTGCGGCTTGAAGGCGAACGATGCGGGAAAACATTTTAAGATTAAGTCCTACCTCGTCGGTAAAAATGCGGTTAAGGTGTTGGCGGCTTATTTCGAGCGTTTTACTAAGCATATTCACCGAGTAGTTTCCATCGTGCGCGTTAAGAAGGGTGATGGCGGCTTGAACCTTCCGGCTTCCGATAGCGTTATTAGAAAGTTGCTTTTCTAAAAAATTCTCTACTATTTCGATTTGCCGTTTTACTTGTTTATTATCCATCACACCTGAAAATTCCGAATAAGCATTTCGCCAGACATCTTCTAATTTTAATTGAGTGTCTGCTATTTCTTTCAAGGAGATGTTTAAGAAAGTGGACGCGCCGCCCGGATAAAACCTCACGCCAAAATACTTGGCGTTCGGTTGTAAAGTTACCGAAACTGATTTAGTCATACTGCCGACGATTACGCCTGAAGGACGCGAAATGTTATCAAATAACAGATCAACGCAGCCGTCCGGTAAAACTCGATAATTTTCCGGCTCTTTAATGTTAGAAACCTGCAAAGACCAATAACTAGCCACAAATGGATTTAGTTGAGAACTAGGCGAATATTCGAGATAAATAGAAGACATTTTTGCGTTTTCAGATTATAAATTTAATTAGCTACCAATTAAATTTACCAGTTCGGGAAACAAGAAAACGGTCGTTTTCTTTACTCTTATTTTATTATACAAAATAACTGAAACGTCTAATAGCAATTATTAAATTTTGCCTTTTCTGGAGTTTTTGATTGCCAAAAAAGACAAAAATTTTACTATATTGTCTAAATGTACAAAACGGGTAGTTTTTTGCACAACCATGAAAATCTGAACGAGTTTTTGAAGAGAACTTTGAAAATCTGGAATTCTTTAAAGTAAAGAGGTAAAAACTCAAAATAAACAATAACGAAAATATCTAATTTACTTATCACTCTATAGCCAAAGGTGTCCAATAACTGTAGTTTTTGGACAGTTAAGCAAAATGATGATTTTAACTAATACTGGAAAGGATTTTTCACTTTTGGACAGAGTTTTTGGACACTTTCCATTATGATTGGATACAAAATTACATCTCTTAAAGCCTAATGTACCGCATACTACACTGACAAAAATTTTGGAAGTATAAGATGACCGAAAATTTTTGGAAGCATAAGCTGTCCAAAGCGGACAGCTTATGCTTCCAGTTTCACAAACAGCTGTGTCTTAAACCCTAGCGTAGGTTAAGCCCGTCTGTCCCTGGTATTTTCCGCCGCGGTCGGAGTAGGAAACGGCGCAGTCTTCGTCTGACTGGAAGAAGAGAATCTGACCGATGCCTTCATTGACGTAAACGCGGAGGGGCAGATTTGCGAGGTTTGCGATTTCGACGACCAGGCGACCTGTCCAGCCGGCTTCGAGCGGGGTGGTGTTGACCAGCAATCCGGCGCGGGCGTAGGTTGATTTTCCGAGCGCGACTCCGGTGACGTTGCGCGGCATTTGAAAAGTTTCGACCGTGACGCCCAAGCCGTAATGATGCGGCGGCAGAAGGTAATATTTCGCGCCGTCTTCGGCGGTGCGCAGCGGCGGCTCGATTAGGGAATCCTCGTCAAATTTTTTCGGGTCAATCTCGATTCCGCGAATCGGCGAAAACACGCGGAAGCCGTCGTCCGCCAGGCGCATATCGTAGCCGTAACTGGACGCGCCCGCACTGATAATGCGGGTGCCGTTCGTTTCTCTGACCAGTTCGGGCAGAAACGGGTCAATCATTTTGTGTTCTTCAGCCATACGGCGAAGCCAAACGTCGGATTTAATCGTCATAGAATGTTTGTATAAAAAAAGAAAGTGATTGCTGCTGCTGCTGTCGCTGTTACGAAGCATAACGTATCACTTTCTTTTTACAAAATTCAAATCGCTTTTGCGGTTTACCAGCTGCTCAGATTCAATCCGCCGTCGCCGACCGTAAACGACAGCAGCGCGCCGCCGTTTCCGGCGCGGGCGACGATTGATTTTTCGCTGAATTTGGCGCGGTCGCGCGGTTTCAGATTCTCCAGCGAGCTTTCGATTTTGCCGTTTTTTAAAATGCTTGCGTCCAGATCGGCGCTGAGATTCTGCGGAAACCGTACGTTCAGCGTGCCGGTCGCCAGACCGACGTTCAGCATTCGCCCGCGCCAGCTCGGCTTGGCGATTTTGACGTCGACCTTGCCGCTGCCGAACGTAGCGTCGATTGCGCCGCCGACTAAATCCATTTTGGCGTTTGATTCCAGAAACTTTATCAGCATCGCGCCTTCGACCGCCGAGAGCGTCAAATCGCCTTTGCCGCCGTTGATTTCCAAATCGCAGTAAATCGGAACCTTGATGCGAAAATCTATTTTAAAAGGCACGGACAGCAGATGTTTCGGGAATTTTTTCGCCGCGCGCTTCATATAATCGCGGTCGTGCGTGCCGACGCTGACGATTCGGGCGTGACCGAAGTCTTCGTCCAGAACGAAGCCGTTGACCTGTGCCAATTGTGCCAAATCGGCTTCGGTCGCCGCCTCGATTTCGATTTCCGCCTGTACTTCAATCTCGTTTTTCTGCCAGCCTTCGACCGTAATCGAGCCGAGCGGCGCGCCGACAATCGTCACCGTTCCGCCCGCGCCGAAACTTATTTTTTCCGATTTGTAAGTCGTCCGCTTAACCAGCGGCGTCGACGAAGGCGCGGTCTGCGAAAAGGAAAACGCCGCCGCGGCGGATAGATAAACGCAGGCGACGGCAAAGATGATTTTAATGTTTATTTTCATTGTTTTAAGAAGCTGGCAGCGAGCGGCGGAGAGAGCGGAAGCCGAGCAGGTCACTCGTGGATAATAACAGAGTCGCGCGATAAAAGCCAACAAATTTTTATCTGCGGATAAAGGCGATGCTGCCGCGCTGGTTGACGACATATATAGTGGCGCTGCCGTCGCCGGTTTTGCCGACCACGCGGCGACCTTCGCTGACAAACCTGAAACCGGCGTTTTCCAGTGAGCCGAGATTGATGTTGCGCGTCGAGGGCGCGGTCGCATTCAGGTTGAACGAAGACTCAAAAGGAATGCGCAGGTTTATCGCGCCGCGCATCGAGGTAAAGCGATAACGCCCGCCCGCTTTTATATCGCCGTCGAAAAATATATCGCCGATGCCGTTTTCAGCTGAAACGGCGACCGCCGAAATGTTCGTCAGCGTGATGTCGCCGTCCGAGGCGATATGCGCGCGAACGAATCCGCCCGCCACGTTGCTGACGCTTAAATTTCCCATCACGGTTTCGATATTGACCGACGAATAATAAGGAACTTTGATTTTGAAATTGACGTTGCCGACTTCGTTTCTGCCCTGATTGTCCTTGACGACGTTTATCAGAATCGTGCCGCTTAAGGATTGCGGAACGATGTTCGCCGCCGGGGCTTCCAGATAAGCCGAAATCTGCACGCTGTCCTTGTTCCAGCCTTCGACCGTGACCGTTCCGGTGCGATTGGTCAGCTGGAGATTAACGTTTTTACTGGCAGGATAAGTTTTCGAGAAACTTTTCTGCGCAAGGGCTTTCTGCTGCGCGCCTGAAGGCACAAAGAAAAAAACTACGCTCAGAAGGAATATCGTAGTTTTTCTCGTCAGCAGTTTTTTTAGCAAACAACTCATTTTAAAGACGGCTCATTCGTTTATTTATAATTCGGAAAACTGGCGCAGAAGCTCCATCTTCTCGTTTAAGGTCGTGTCGAGCATTTCGCTGGAAATTTCGTCCTGCGGGTTAACTTCCAGAATCTGGCTGTATTCGGAAACAGCCTGGTCTATCTCGTTCAGGTTGCGCTCGAAGGCGGCGCGAATGTTTTTATCCCACTGCTGGCGGCGCGTTTCGACGCGTTTGTTCCAGTATTCGATGGCGATTTGCTGTTCTCTCAGGCGTTTTTCGCGCGATTTCTGCGGCGTGTCAATCAAGCCGACCTGTCCGAGCGCTTTTTCAAATATGCTGGGCGCGGTCGCCACAGGCTCGTTACCAGCCGAAAGCACGAAGTTTTTAATACCGACCACCGTCAGCAGCGAGCTGATGACAGCCACGCCCATCGCCGCCGAAACAGCCTGCGTCAGCGAAAGCGACCACGTGCGATTCCAGAGCAGCGACAAACGGCTCGGTTTCGGCGCGCGGGCGACTTCCGTTTCGGGCTTGATTTCGGTTTCGATGATGTTGTTGATGCGGCACCAGAGAGCCTGTGAATTGGGCGGCTGCAATTCCATATTTGTCTGCTCGCCGCAAAAGCCGATTATTGAAGCAAAATCTTCGCAGATTTCCGCGCACTCGACGCACATTGCCAGATGCGCTGTGACTGACGAGGCGTTGACTTCGTCAAGCTCGCCGTCCAGAAAACTACTTAGAAAATTTTGACAATTTTCGCAATTCATAGAAGCCTAAGAGATTTATTTATAGCAATTACCGCTTGCTGCCGAAAATATGATTATCGAACCTCTTGTTTTGGTTGCCTTATTTGATTAAAGTTTTTACGCCGATTATTTGTTTTGTGCTTTGTCTTCCGTCACCTTGCGGAGCAGACCGCGCAGCTTCAGGCGCGCCTTATGCAGCTGCGATTTCGACGTCCCGACGGAAAGACCGAGCATCCGCGCGATTTCCTCGTGCTCAAAGCCTTCGACGTCGTGCAGCAC
>JALZHR010000368.1 GCA_030860665.1 Acidobacteriota bacterium | reverse complement strand
ACCGAAGACCGAAGACCGACAACCGCCCGGTTGAAAGCGGAATGCGGGTTCTGCTGAAAACTTTCGGCTCAATCGGAACAATCGAAAAAATCGACGGCGAAACGGCTGAAGTTCTGGTCGGCTCGATGCGCCTGCGCGAGAAAGTATCGAACCTGCAAGCCCTCGCCGACGACGGCGGCGGCAGCGGCAGAATCGCGGGCGAAAAGAAAAAAGAAGGCAAGCTCGAAAAACTGCAAAAGCAGTCGAGCGAGACGCTTTTGCGTCTCGACACCGAGAATATGAACGCCGAGCTGAACATTATCGGCAAAACGACGGCGGAAGTCGACGATTTGATTGACCCGTTTCTGGACGACGCTTATCTGAACGGGTTTCAACGCGTGCGCGTCATTCACGGCATCGGCACGGGCGCGCTGAAATCGGCGGTTCATCGTTATCTGAAAGGTCACCCGCACGTTTCGCGCTACACGCTAGCGCCGCGCGAGCAGGGCGGCGAGGGCGCGACGATTGTCGAGCTGAAACAATAAAGACGCGCTTTGCGAAAAAACAAGAAAACCGGAAAATTTCGGGAGCAAACGGAAACAACGGAAAACGGAAAACGGATAATGGAAAATGAAGGAAGTGTTTCCATTTTCCATTTTCCATTTTCCGTTTTCCGTTTTCTACGCGCGGGCTTCTGCCTGAGAGCCTTAAGAGAAACCAGAGCAGTGGTGGAGCGTGGCAACCATAGTGAAGAAGCGGGAACCGTTGGGGACGGGCGTTCCCGCCTCTTTTCCTGTCAGTTTTTCACTACTGCACCGCCACGCCCCGCCGCTGCTCTGGTTTCCCGTTTTTGGCGTGATTAATCCGAAGTCTTAATTAATTAATCACACAGCCGAGTATCGCTGATGCGCCCGGCTGGCAAAATCCGGTCGCCGTGTTCTTCGCGCCGAAATCCGCAGCCGTCATCGATAAAAAATCCGTGATAAAAGAGAATAGTTTCGTTTCAAATTTTTTCATTTTTATACTTTCCTTAAAATTCTCCGCGTTTTTGCGCAGAGAGACTAATGCCTTAACCAGACGAATTTCTGAAAGACAAACTTCGGAAATTCGTCTTTGATTGTTCGATGGTTGTCCTGAAGCCGGGCGTATTTTCACGGCGATAAACCGTGAAAATACACTTCGACCTCGCCTTTTTGTCGGGAAAGGGTCAAAAGAAACAAGGATTGAAGCCGGAAAATGACTTTTCGCTTGCGGATGCCGGAGCGGCGCGATATGATACGGTTACCATCCGGGTATCATTATGTTACGCTTTGCTTCGGCATCGTATCTGATGACCCTGATAAAACCCGCCGGATTGGTTCCAGCCAAAACGGCGGGCTTTATTTTTCAACGCTTTCAGCCTCGCTTCAATCCCTTTCGGGAAAGCCCGAAAAGGACGAAAAAAGACCTCCGGCAAAAGCGGCTTAGACGCACACCGAAGCCGCCCGTTGAAACCGAAATTTAACTTAGGAATATTCGACCGATTCGGCAGCTCGGAGCGGTCGGGAGAACCTGTCTGAGCGTAATCGGCAATCTTGCGTAAATCGTTGTGAGACTTACACTTAATTCGCTGGCAAAAGGAAACGAATCAAATTAATTCGGACATCTACAAACTTACTCCTTTTGCCGCCGGAAGTCAATATATTTTCTCGCTTTTTTCGGGGGAAAACCGGCTCGTTTTCCGGCTCGTTTTTAGTCTCCGTAAATGCCCGTAACAGTAGCGGTTCGGGATAATTTCACTTTGATTTGAAGCTGAAAACATCAAAATGCGCCGCTCCGATTTCAGAAAAACGACGCATTTTTTGATGTTTTTTTATTAATGACGGCTATAGACGAACAAAGATTTGAGAGAAGGAAAAGAAGCTGATTCTAAATTCTAAATTATCAATTCTAAATTGATTTGGATAACATTCCGCGAATTAACCGGAATATTTCCGTAATAATTTAGAATTTACAATTTAGAATTTAGAATTAGCCTCTGTTCCGGTTTCATCACCTTGTTTTTTCTGCAATGTCGTTTTATTACTAAAATCAAGCGAGCGCCGCCAAAATGATTAATCGCAGCGCCACGTGTTGTTGATGCGCTTGGCAAACGCGCCGTCGACGCCCGCCGTGCCTTGTATGCAGACGCCCGCCGCGTTTTTAGCGCAGTCCTTGCAGTAGACAATCGCGCCGTCCGTTATCAGCGGCTGACCGCTGGAGATGGTCGTCCCGTAAACAATCAAATCGTTAAAAGTCGTATTTTTGTCCATCTGCACCAAGCCGTTAATGGTGATGCCGACATACGGCTTGTCCTGATTGCCCGTAACGTTCAGAAAGCCCGTCCGCTCGTCGCGCCTGAAGTCATACCAGAAATTACTCTGCCCGAGACGCAGCAAAGCCTTGTCGAAATTTTGAGACCTGGCGAAAAGCAGCGGCTCGTTGTTCGTGTGGTCGTCGTCGTGGATTTCCACGTCGTAGCCGAAAAAGTTCGGGCGTCGCTGAATCAGGTTCGCGCCCGAGCCTTCCGCCGGTCGCCCGGTCTGAAACATTACTTTTCCGCCGTTGAAGCCGGGATTCGTGACCGGCTGATTGTTTTCGTCGCGGCAGTAGCCGGGCAAAACCGCCGGGTCGTAGCAGAAGCGGTCGCCGGTCGAGGTGATTTTCACGTTCGGTCCGGCGGTGACGGTTTTCGCGCCGTAATAATTTCCCGTCGAGATGTAGTTCAGCCGCCCGTTCAGCTCGATTTTATCGCCGAAATGGCTGCCGACGACGACGAGCATCAGCGTCGAAATCGCGCCCGCCGGGTTCGTGTAGATGCTTTTCTGCCCGCGCTCGGTCGAGGAATTGATAATCGTTAAGGTTCCGAAAGTGTCGATGTTGATAAACGGTCCGCCGATGTTCGCGGCGAAATCGTAGCCCGCGCCGAACGTCTGCTCAATCAGCATCGAGCCGCCTTTTTGCAGGTGAATTCCCTCGCCCGGCGCGACGTAATTGAAAAGCGAATTGGTCACTTTCCAGTCGGTGTTATAGGTGTTAATCCAGATTCCGGCTTTGTTGTTGATAAAAATTCCGTGGTCGACCTTTACGTAATCAAACTGCCATTCGCTGCAACGCTGCGCCGCCGGGTTGCAGGTCTGCGAAACGTCGTTGGCGTTGTGGACGTAGATGGCGCGGTCGAGATTCTGAAACGTGATGTTTTCAAATTTGAAAAACTGGCTCGAATTCGGCGTGTCCGCGCCGGTCGTCGGGTCGACTTCCCATTTGCCCATCGCCTCGATGCCGTAGTTTCCGGTCGAATCGCGCGGCGGCTCCTGCCAGCCCGCAGAATTTCCCAGAAGCTCTACATTTTTGATGGTGACGTGGTTCGTGCAGCCGCTGATGCGGAAAATCGGCTGGTTCGGATGCCGCAGGCGAATGCTGGTCGGGCTGCGTTTCATCGGCAGATTGGTCGTCGGGATTGAAGCGTTCGGGCTTGCGCCCTGAATGACGATGCCCGACGGCAGCGCAATGCCGTTGTAAGACGGATTTCTAATCGTGCCGTTGGTCGTCCCGACGATGTAATCGCCCTCGGGAAAATAAAGCGTTCCGCCCTGCCGCGAGGCGATAAAGGCGACGGCGTTTTTGATGGTTTTCGTGTAATCGGCAGGCTCGGTGACGACTCCGCGAACAACCGGGCGAAAATCCTTGACGTTGAAAAAACCCGTGTTTTTATTCGTCGGATGCCAGATATACCTGACCGCGCCCTGAAGCTCGATTTCGTAAAAATCCTGGCTGCCCTCAAAACACCAGCGCCCGTCGCCGTTCGGCGTAACGCGCCCGAGATTCACGGTCGTGCCGCTGCCGGGACACGCCACGACGTCGGAAGCGAGTCTTTTCGTGCCCGCGTAAACAACGTCGACGTAATTGCTGCCCTGGGGTTTGTATTTGACCGGGCAAGTGCCGCTTTCGTCGGCTTCGACCGTCAGCGAATAGCCTTCAAACCTGTTCTGGGCGGCTGCGCTTGCTGCCGCAATCAGTAAAATCGCGATAATACAGAATAATTTCGATTCCAGTTTTTTCATTTTTTAATATCCTCGACCTTTGTCGTCGGCACCAGGCTGCCGGGAAACGTAAATTTCGTCAGGCTTTTTTATTTATTGCTTTCCAGATATTTATCCTGTTCTTTTGGTAAGACTTCGGCGGACAGGCTAAATGAGGGCTTCCATTCGGGCAAGAAGACGGTTTTGAAACAAAGCGAGCGCCGAAATGAATTCAAGCCCGCCCCGATTGACCGATGCAGCAAAGTTACTTTTTTTATCGCCGAAAGTCAATGCTTTTCTCCTTTTTGCGGAAACCGGCTTTCGGCGCGTGTTTACCTTTCGGCTCAGGAATTCATATAATCGTTTTAAGCTGAAAATTTATTTGCCGGATTGATTCGATTATCTTTTCCGGCGCGGGCTGCTTCGGCAGCCTGTTATTGATATTGGAAAGCCGCCGGCGAACGCGAAATTTACGAAACGATGAATGCTCGCAATTTCGTGTTTTTCCGTGGTTTTTGTTTTTTTTATGAAGATTATCGTTATCGGGAGCGGATTTGGCGGGCTGGCGGCGGCGATTCGCCTACAGGCGCAGGGACACGATGTCGTTATCGTGGAAAAGCGCGATAAGCCGGGCGGGCGGGCGTATGTTTACGAGCAGGACGGTTTTACGTTTGACGGCGGTCCGACGATTATCACCGCGCCGTGGCTGATTGAGGAATTGTTCGAGCTGGCGGGCAGAAAAATCTCCGATTACGTCACGCTGGTTAAATTAAATCCTTTTTACAACATTCGTTTCGAGGACGGCAGCGTTTTCAATTACAACGACGACCCGTCGGTTCTGCGCGAGCAGATTCGCCAATTCGACCCGGGCGGCGTCGACGCCTACGAGCGTTTCGCGCGCGATTTGGGCGCGATTTACCGCGCCGGTTTTGAATTGATCGACCAGCCGTTTTCCACCTGGCAGGATATGCTGCGCGTGATTCCGACGATGATTCGGCTGCGCTCCGACCGCTCGGTTTACAAATTCGCGGCGCGTTATTTTAAGGACGAGCGCCTGCGGCAAGCCTTCAGCTTTCACCCGCTTCTAATCGGCGGAAATCCGTTTACCGCGACTTCGATTTACGCGATGATTCACCGGCTGGAACAGGAATACGGCGTCTGGTTTGCGAAAGGCGGAACGGGCGCGCTGGTCGAGGCTTTGTGCAATCTGTTTATGGATTTGGGCGGCGAGATTTACCTCGAAGCGGAAGTCGCGGAAATCTACGTCAACCGCGCGGGCGAAGCGGGCGGCGTGCGGCTGAAAACGGACGAATTTTTTCAGGCTGACGCGGTCGTCTCGAACGCGGACGTCGCTTTCACTTATCTGAATCTGATTAAAGGCGAGTTTCGCCGGAAATACACCGACCGGAAAATTCACTCGATGACCTATTCGATGTCGCTTTTCGTTTATTATTTCGGGACGGATAAAAAATATAACAATATGGCGCATCACGAAATCCTGATGGGCAAAAGATACAAGGGCTTGCTCGACGACATCTTCAACAAAAAAATTCTCGCCGACGATTTTTCGCTCTACCTGCATCGACCGACGGCGACCGACCGGACGCTCGCGCCGGACGGCTGCGATTCGTGGTATGTGCTCTCGCCCGTGCCGCACCTGAAAGCGAAAACCGACTGGCGCGCCGGGGCTAAAGGCTATCGCGACCGGATTGTGAAATATCTGGAAGAACGCTATATGCCGGATTTGTCGAAACACATCGTCACCGAGCATCACATCGACCCGCTTCACTTTCAGGACGAGTTGAACAGCTATCTCGGCAGCGCCTTTTCAATCGAGCCGACGCTGCTGCAGTCGGCGTTTTTCCGCCCGCACAACGAAAGCGAAGACGTGGCGAACCTTTATTTCGTCGGCGCGGGCACGCATCCGGGCGCGGGTCTGCCGGGCGTCATATCGAGCGGAAAAATCGTGGCGAATCTTATCGGCGAAAACATTTAACATTTATCATTTATCATTTATCATTAAACAATTATCGCTCGCCTTTCGTTATCTAAAATTGGACAAATAAGTTCTGATAAATGTTAAATGATAAATGTTGAATGAAAATGTGGTATTGGACAAAAGTTTTATTTTTCGTTCTGGTCGGCGCGGTTGTCGTCTGGGTCGGCTACGAATATTTCACCTTTCCGGATATCGCCAAGCTGCGCAACGAAAATCCGACGACGACCTCGATGATTGAATATCGAATCAACGAGGCGAAGACGAACGGCGCCGAGCCGAGAAAATATATGATTTGGATGCCGCTCGGACAGATTTCGCCGAATTTGCAGAAAGCCGTCCTGGCGGGCGAGGACACCAGATTTTTCGAGCATAACGGCTTTGACTGGGACGCCATCAATAAGGCTTGGGAAGAAGCGCAGAAGGAAGGCGAAAGAGAAGCCAAAGCCGAGGGCGACTACGACCCGGACGCCTGGATTCCGCCGATGCCGAGCTTTAAGCGCGGCGCTTCGACCATCACCCAGCAGCTCTCCAAAAACCTTTACCTGTCGGAAGAACGCTCGTTTCTGCGCAAAGGGCGCGAAGCCGCCATCACCTATTTCCTGGAGCGCGAGCTGTCGAAAAGACGAATTCTGGAAATTTACCTGAACGTCATCGAATGGGGCGACGGCATCTACGGCGCGGAAGCCGCCGCGCGCACTTATTTCAAAAAATCGGCTTCGGACTTGACGCCGAGCGAAGCCGCCTACCTTTCGGCGATGATTCCAAGCCCGCTCAACGTCTTTAACCCGAAAAAAAATCCGAAGCGTGTCGTCCGCCGCCAGAAGGTTATCCTGCGCGGTATGAACTACGTCAAGCTGCAATAATGCGGAATGAGAAACGCGGAATGCGGAATGAATTATGAGCTTTGAGTTCTGAATTTTGAATTAACGATTTCCGAATAATTTAAAACTCAAAACTCAAAGCTTCTTCCGTTCCGCATTCCGCGTTTCGCATTCCGCATTAAAAAAAAAATTCCCGCAGGCATCGCGGGCGACGCTCGCGGGAAGAAACAATTTAAGCGGCGAGTTCCTTTTCCAGAAGAAGCTCTGCGCGGCGCAGCTCGTAGCGGGCGCGACCGAAATTTCCCTCCGGCGCTAAAACGGCGGCGATAAAATAATCCTCGCTCACCAGACGCAGGATGAAAATACCGCCTTCGCCGGCGAAGGTCATTTCGCGAAGCCTGCCGAGATTCATCTCGCCGCCCGCGCGGTGCGCGTTTTTAATCAGCGAGGCGAATTCGGCGGCGGCAACGTCCGGATTCATTTCCGCCGGAGCGCCCGCCGCCGCCTGCCAGACTTTCTCGACGACGATTCCGTCCGTCCCCATTATCAGCGCGCCGAGGCAGCCCTCGGCACGTCTCACCGCATCTTGCAGAACTTGCTTGAACATCTGTCTATTCAGAAATATAAAAGTTTGGCGTGGGATAATCCCCGTTCGTTCCCTGATAACGTAATGCTACGCAGCGGAGGCAGCATCGGAAAGGCGGTCGTGACGAATCCAAAGAAACTCAGCACAAAGGTTCCCGGAATGGAAACCAAAAATATTTGTGATGTTCTATTAAAAAACTTGACCCGCTCTTGAGAAGAGTCTGAATGTCTCGTTAGAAACCTCCTAGTTTAGTTTCGGGTAAAACAACTAAGATTCCAGACGCTTTCTTAAACGGGTCAAGTTTTTGGGAAGAAACATCCTGCGATTTTCTTATCCTGAAAAATGCCTACGGTCTCGAAGGATTATTCGGACTCGACTCGGTGACAGGCATAACCGGAATCAGCGGTTGCTGCTGTTGCGGCGGCAGGTTGGTCGTCGGGCTTGAGTTCGACTGCGGATTGCCGAGCGGAACCGGCTGCAGGATGGTCGTCGTGCGTGTGCCGTCGCTGACTTTCGACGGCATCTGGTTGCCGTTAAAGTCGGGGCGATAGATGCGCGGCGTGATAAAGAATAAAATCTCGTTCGACGTGCGCGAAACGGCTTTGCGTTTAAACAAATTTCCGAGCAGCGGAACCTGCGACAAGCCCGGCGTGCTGAACTGGTCTTCGCCTTCGGCGTCGAGCAGCGCGCCGCCGACAATCGTCGTGCCGCCGTCCGGGACGGTGACGTAGGTTTTCATTCTCTGCGTGTTGATGGCGGGCGTTCCGCCGCCGCCGATCAGACGTCCGACCGAGTTATTTTCGGCGACGATGTCCAGCACGACCGTTCCGACGTCCGTTATCTGCGGCGTGACTTCCAGACGCAGCGGGACGGAAACGTATTCGGTCGTCAGGGCGACAGCCGTTCCGGCGGTGCCGGGCTGCGCGGTGACGATGGGAATCTGCGTGCCGCTTTCGATTTCGGCTTTGCGATTGTTGAGCGTCGTCACGCGCGGCGTCGCAATCGTCTTCGCCTGGTTTTTATTTTCGCCGGCGGTTAACAAAAGATTGATTTGCGCCGTGCCGAAGACGCCGGTCGTCAGACTGAAAATCGAGTTGGCGAGCTGCGACTGGAGCGCGCCGTTCGGATTTATCTGACCGGGCATCTGCAATCCGCCGCCGGTTTGATTCGGATTATTTCCGCCGCCGGGCGTGCTGTTGGCTAGCGGCAAGGTCGAAAATCCGCCGCCGCTGCCTCTCGTGCCCAATAAAATCGCCGAAAGCTGAACGCCCAAATCGCGGCTGAAGTTGCGCGTCGCGATGACGATGCGCGCTTCGATTTCAACCTGCGGCTCAGGGGTGTCGAGCAGCAGAACCAGCTGGCGAATGGCGTCGATGCTTTCGCGCACGTCGGTGATAATCAGCGTGTTGCTGCGCGAATCGACCTCGACCGAGCCGCGCCGCGAAAGACGTTTTTTGACGACGCCCAGGATTCCCTGGTCGGTGCCGCCGCCACCGCCGCCGCCACCGCCGGTCGTCGTGCCGCCCTCAAAACTGGTTTGCGAGCCGCAAGTCCCGGCGCAGGCGTAATTAAGACGAACAAATTCCGTGTAGAGCGGCGAGCTGTCGAGCTGGCTTTCCCGGATTTTAGCCTGCACAGCCTGTTCTTCGGCGAGCATCTTGCGCTCGGCGACGCGGAGAATCGGACCGTTGACCTGCACGCCTAAATCCTGCGATTGCAGAATCGAATCGAGCGCGATGTTCCACGGAACGTCGCTGACGTTGACCGTCACCGGAACGTTTTTCACCGATTTGTCGATGACGAAATTTACGCCGTATTGTTCGGTGATGTAATTAAGAATGTCGCGGATGTCGGCGTTGACGACGTTCAGGTTAATCGGCTCGCCGACAAAGCCGGGTTTTCCGTAATCGGTGCCCTGTCTCTGCGTCGTCGTCCCGACTCTTTGTGCGGAAGTCGCCAGAGCGAATAAGCCGATTACCATTAAAGCAAGCGCGGCTTTAGTGCCGAAAACGCTTAGTTTTTGAAGAAAAGTCATTGTTTCCTCCCTCACAAATCTCGCCTGTCCCCGCCGCTGCGGCGCATTGCGGACAGTGATGTGTCATAGGTTTTTAATTGGATTTTATCTGCCGGGCGCGTTCGGAACGGAAATGCTCCGAACGCGCGTTTAGAAATTTTGGACTGCTGCTGTTGCTGCTGCTGATTACTGCTGTTTGTTTTCGGCAACCTTAACGGGTTTCTTCTCCGTCGTCTTACCGGGAGATTTTTGTCTGCCTTTTTTGCTCTTATCGGGCGAGAGCTTCGCATCTTTCGGATTTTCCTGAGGCTGGCGCGCCATTTCATCGAGCGGCGACATAATCTGCTGCGACGGCGCTGCGGGCGGCACTGTCTGAGGCTTGTTTTCGGCAGTATTGGCGGGTGTCTGCGCGGGAGTTTGAGGTGTTGTCGTGGTGGTCGTGGTTTCCGTTTTGGCGGTCGTCGTGGTTTCGACCGGAGCCGTACCGTTGACTTCCTGCTCGACGGTGTATTGCCGCAGCGCTTTGCTTTCTTCGGACGCGATAAACTTACCGTTCGTCCATTTCGTCACGCGGCGGAAGACGAGCTTGTTTTCTTCAATCGCCACGAGCTGACCGTCGAAAAACTTTTCGCCCGGGTAGATTGTATATGAGAGCTTTATCGGCTTGGCTTCGACCATCGCCGCGTAGCCGCGCGGCGTGCGGAAGATTCCGGTTACAGCCATTTCGTCGAGCGTCAGAACGCTGGTCACTTTCGGAATCGGCTGGTTGCTTGCCACAGCCTGCTCGCGCAGGCGTTTATAATAATTGATGCGTTCCTGGATGGCGGGCGGCACGACGGGCGACGGCGCGAGCGGCACGGGCTTGACGTTCGTTTTATTGTCTTTGTTCGGCGCGGTCGTCGTCGGTTTGGCGTTCGGGTCGCGCGGTTTCGCCCAGCTCGGTTTGCCAAACGGGTCACGCTGAGCATTGGCGGGCAGCGCGCTGCCCGCAATCAGCAGAAAACCGGCGATTGCTGCAAAGCTCAAACTTAAGAAACGTAACATTCTCGATTTTTTCATCATGGCTTTTTCTCTCTTGAACAAAACTCTTTGGCTTTCGGACTTATCTGCCGGCGGGAACGGGCGGCTGCTGCGCATTCGGCACTGTCTGGGCGGCGGGCTGACCGGGCGCGCTCGGGTTGGGCGTCGCTCCGTTCGGTTGCACCGGGTTATTGGACGCTAAATTTTCGGGCGAAGCGTAATAAGCCGTCAGCAGAAACTGCGCGTGGAGCGTTTTGTCGGACGATTGTTTTTCCAACTGCTTCAAATTGAAATCGCTGATTGAGACGATTCTCTGCAATTTCGCCATTTTTTCAAAAAAGAGGCGCAGGTTGTTGAAATTACTGTCGACTTCGACTTCGACCGGCTTCGTCATAAAGCCGTCCTGCTGCGCGTCGTCGCGCGGTGAAAACCGCATCACGATAAGGCGGCTGTCGCGGGCGGTGTCCTGAAGTCCCTGGAGAACGTTGGTGATTTCGCGCACTTCCGGGAGCAGCACTTTCAATTCGTCATATTCGGCGGACTTGCTGGCGTAGAGCGAGCGAAATTCGTTGATTCGCTGCGTGGCGATTTGCGCCGCCTGATTTTTCGATTGCAGCTGCGTTACTTCGTCATTCAGCGTTTGAGTCTCGGCGCGCGTGACGCTGGTCACGAAATACCAGACGCCCAGATAAATTACCGATGCGATGCCGACCAGTATCAGGAGCTGCCAGTGCCAGGCGAGTGCTTTAAGTTTTTCCATCGTAGTTTTCCTCGTTCTTCTTCTCTCTGCTGTCTGCTGTTGCTTTCCCGCCCGCCGTCATCGCCGGATGCCGCGCGGCAGGCGCGCCGGAAATAAAGATTTCTTTATTATTGATTTCTCGCGACCTGCGGATTCGCCGCGTTCGGAGCGGCGTTCGGAGCGGCGGGCTGCGCGGGCGTATTCGCCTGCATCTGCGGCTGCTGCTCGGAGTTGCCCTTTCCGCCCGGCGAATAAGAGGTGCGAATCGTAAAGTTGACCGTTTCCAGCTTCGGAACGTCCGCGCCGCCGACACCCACTCCGGCGGGCGCCGAGACCTGAGTGCTCTGGACTTCCTTGCGCTGCGTCTCGATGTTCAGATTCGTGAAAAGACCGGAAGAAAATTCCAGGCTGCGCCCGAACTGCGTGACGGCGGCTTCGTCCGGCGAGTTTCCTTTAATCGTCAGCTGGTCGCCTTTCTGCTCGATGCTTTCCAGGTAAAGTCCCTGCACCATCCCGATTCTTTCGCGGACGGCTTCGAGCACGGCGCTCGGACCCGATTGCGAAGCGCGCAGCTTTTTAATCGCGTCGATGCGGGCTTCGATATTGTTGATTTTCTGCTCCAGGTCTTTCTGCTCTCTCATCACGGCTTCGAGCTCCTGGGCGATTTTCTTTTGTTCTTCAAGCTGGCGCTCGGCTTCGGCTTTTGCCATCTGCGAGGAAACGACGTCCCACGCGATAACGGCAATCGTCAGAACGGTCACGACCGCCGCCATCAGCAGCAGGCGCGAGGTCGGGCTGGCGACTTTCTTTTCGACGGCGACGACGGCGGAGGCTTGCTTGTCGGTAACAGATTCTAAAAGGTTTATCTTAATCATCTTTTTCTTATTCCACTCCTCTTAGTGCCAGACCGACGGCGACCGCCATCTCGGGCATAATCTCACTCAGATAATCGGGGTCGAACTTCCGAGCGTCGACCTTGATTTGACGAAACGGGTCGAGAATTTCGACCGGCAGCTCAAGTCGGGCGGAAAGTTCTTCGGGCAGCCCGGCGAGCTTTGAGCCGCCGCCGGAAATCAGAATCTTCTGCACCGGAACGCCTCCGTCTTCGCTGGTCGCGCGATAAAAATCGAAAGTTTTCTGAATTTCCATCGCCACCATTTCCATCACATTGTCCATCAAAGGCTCGATGGCTTTTTCCTCGACGCCTTCAGCCGCCTCGACCACGCCGCGCTTGACGGCTTCCGCCTGCTGGTAGCTCAAGCCGAGACTGCGCTGTAAAACGTCCGTGAACTGGCTGCCGCCGACCGTGATGTCGCGCGTGAACAGCGAGCGATTGCCCTGCACGATATTGACGTTCATCGTCGAAGCGCCGATGTTCAGCAAGGTCACGACGTCCGATTCGGTCGGCTGGTAATTGATTTCGTAGCAGTTTTGCAGCGCGAAAGTGTCCACGTCGATGGCGACCGGCTGTTTTCCGGCAAACTGAATCACCTGTTTGAGATTGTCGATGCGCTCGCGCTTGCAGGCGGCGATTAAAACCTGCGTCGCTTCCGGTGTTTCCGCCGTCACGTGATAATCGAGGCTGACGTCGGCTAAATCATAGGGAATATGTTCTTCGGCGTGCCAGTCGATGGATTCTTCCAGCTCGTCGCGGCTCATCGGCGGCAGAACGATATTTTTAACGATGACCGAGTGACCGCTGACGCCGGTGACGACCTGCGCGGCTTTAATCTGGTGGTCGTTGCAGACGTTCTGAATCACGTCGGAAACCGTGTTCAACTCCATAATCTGACCGTCGACAATCGTATTGTCGGGCAGATTTTCAAAACCCAAACTGACGAGGTTCAGGCTGCTCATTTTGCCTTCTAGCTCGACGACTTTGACGCTACTGGAGCCGACATCCAAACCGGCGACACTTTTCTTTTTACCGAACAGCATTATCTTCTCCTCACTTACTTTTTTGCTTGCTTGCTTGTTTCTTTATTTCAGCTTTTTTATCGCGGCGGGCGGCGCGATAATTTTAAAAATTAAACGGGCATTTCGCTTTTTCGGGGATTGAATTTTGTCACCTTGACGAAATCAGCAACTTTTTTCGGACAGGACTTTTCTTCTCGGACAGGGCTGAACTGCAGGACTCAAGCCAAAATACCCGTTTGTTTTCCATCTTCTTCTGATGAGCGCAACATTTGATAAGCTCTTGTGTATGCGAAATTTAGAAACCTTTTGTGCTTTCAGGTGACGACAGGAACAGCGCAACGAATCGCTACTGTTAAAATTAAACTACAAGATTTAACAAACATTGTCAACAAGTATTTGCATTGTTAAACAGCAAAATGAAAGTTTTTCTTTCACAATGAAAACGCGTTCGGTCAAAGTGATTGAGAGAGGCGCGGAATTTCGTAAAATTATGAGTTACGGGCTTTGAATTTTGAATTGATGATTGACCTTGGCGAGATGAAATAATCGATTATCGTTTTATCAATTCCCAATATCCGACATCAATCCACCTGCCGAATTTAAAGCCGACTTCGCGAAAATGCGCTACTTTTTCAAAGCCGAATTTTTCGTGCAGCCTGACGCTGGCGTCATTCGGCAGGGCGATTCCGGCGATTATCGCGTGAAGCTGCGTCATCTCGGAAAGCACGTCGAACAATTTTCGATAAAGCAAAGCGCCGATTCCCTTCCGCTTCAGATTGTTTTTGACGTAGACCGAAACTTCCGCCGAGTGTTTATACGCGGCGCGCTCTTTATATTTCGTCGCGTAAGCGTAGCCGAGAATTTCGCCTTCTTCTTCGGCAATTAAAAAAGGATAATCTTCACCGATTGCGCCGATGCGCCGCCGCATCTCGCCCGTGTCTATCGCATCGGTTTCAAAGGTGTGATGCGTATTCCGGACATAATAATTATAAATTTCGGCGATTTGCGCGGCGTCGGCTGCCGGTTTGACGAAGCGAACGTTCATTTCAGTTTTTTCGGGAAAATCAATTTACAAACGTATCCGAACAGAAGCCATTGCAAAATGCTCCAGACGGAAGTCAGGAAAATATTCAAATTGCTCACCGTTATTAAACTACTCTGCGCGCGCGGCGTCGGAGGAAAAAGAAGACTCTCGGTCAAATCCGCGGCTAATATTGCGGGCAGATTTATGATAACGGCTATCTTTACGGGCAGAGGCTCATAATAGAAATGAAAGCTGTGAATATCGTCGCCGGTCAGCAGCACTCCCGCGACGACCAGAAATAAATTTGCCGAAACGCAGATTAACCCGACGCAATTAGTGAAGAAGATTTTTATTTGCCTCGATAAAAATTCCATATAATACTCCGGTTTGTGCTGCTCTGAGACGCTTCTAAGATTTTTTCAATTCCATTTTCGCCACCGATTCCAGATGAACTTCGTCCGGTCCGTCGGCGAGTCTTAAGCTGCGGGCGATAATCCAGAAATTCGCCAGCGGGAAATCCTGCGAGACGCCGCCGCCGCCGTGCGCCTGAATCGCGCGGTCGACGATTTTCAGAGTCGTCTGCGGCACGACCGCTTTTATCATCGCGATTTCCCTGCGCGCCGCTTTATTTCCGACCACGTCCATCATCCAGGCGGTTTTCAAAACCAGCAGCCGCGCCTGTTCGATCGCCAGCCGCGCTTCGGCAATCCACTGGCGAATCACGCCCTGTTCTGAAATCGGCTTGCCGAAAGCGACGCGCGCTTTCGCTCTTTCGCACATCAATTCCAGCGCGCGTTCAGCCAGTCCAATCAGCCGCATACAGTGATGAACGCGCCCGGGACCGAGCCGTCCCTGCGCGATTTCAAAACCGCGACCTTCGCCGAGCAGCAGATTTTCCGCCGGAACGCGCACGTCGGCAAACGAAATTTCCGCGTGCCCGTTCGGCGCGTCGTCGTAGCCGAAAACGTTCAGAATTCTTTCGACTTTTACGCCCGCCGCGTCCATCGGAACTAAAATCATCGACTGCTGCAAATGCTTCGGCGCGGTCTCGTCGGTTTTGCCCATAAAAATCGCCAGCTTGCACCGAGCGTCGCCCGCGCCGGTCGACCACCATTTTCTGCCGTTTAAAACGTATTGGTCGCCGTCGCGCCTGATTAGCGAGCGAATATTCGTCGCGTCCGACGAAGCCACGTCCGGCTCGGTCATCGCAAAACACGAGCGGATTTCGCCGTTTAATAAAGGCTTGAGCCACGCGTCCTTCTGTTGCGGCGTGCCGTAACGTTCGAGAACTTCCATATTGCCCGTATCCGGCGCGGAGCAGTTAAAAACTTCCGCCGACCAGTAAACTCTGCCCATTTCCTCGGCGAGCGGCGCGTATTCCAGATTCGTCAAGCCGGAGATTTCGGGCAGAAACAAATTCCACAAATTTTCGGCTTTCGCCTTCGCCTTCAAATCTTCAATCAACTGCAAAGGCTGCCAGCGGTCGCCCGAATTTATTTCGGCGTGATACTGCGATTCGTTAGGATAAACGTTTTCGTCCATAAACCGGCGCAGGCGTTTTTGCAGTTCGCGCGTTTTCGTTGAATAATCGAAGTTCATAATTTCAGCCACAGATTAGCACGGAAAATTTCGGATGAAAATCGCGGCTGGCGGCGGGAAAATAACCGGCGTAAACGACAGGCAGATGAAGCTCGCTTTTAACTTAAAATATTTTCTGCTCGCGGCGTTTCTGCTCGCCCTTGAAATCTGTATCGCGCTGTTTGTGACGGATTCGATTGTCCGCCCGTTCGTCGGCGACGCGCTGGTCGTCATATTAATTTACTGTTTTTTCAGAATGTTTTTGAACGTCGCTTACCGGAAAGCGGCGCTCGCGGTTTTGGCATTCGCCTGTTTCATCGAGATTTTGCAGTATTTCGATTACGTCGCGCTTCTCGGGCTGGAAAATAACCGCATGCTATCCGTCGCGCTGGGCAGAACTTTTGAATGGATGGATTTCGCCGCTTATCTGGCGGGCTTTTTATTTATTATATTGGTTGAAGACTTTTATACTCGAAAAGCGATTAAAACGGATTTATGAGCAGCGAGGACACAAAACCGATTAGAGCGGGCGAGGAATTAAACGAAGCCAATCTGCAAGCCTTCCTGCGCGAAAATCTCGGCGCGCGCGAAACCGGAGAAATCGAAATCTCGCAGTTTCCGGCGGGAAGCTCGAATCTGACTTACTGCGTCCGCATCGGCGCGAAAGAATACGTTCTGCGCCGCCCGCCGTTCGGCAATCAGGTGAAATCGGCGCACGATATGTCGCGCGAGTTCAACGTTTTGTCAAAGCTTTCAAAAGTTTATCAACCAGCGCCGAAGCCTCTGATTTACTGCGCCGACGCGATGATAATCGGCTCGGAATTTTATCTGATGGAGCGGCGCAAGGGCTTGATTATTCGCGGAAAATCGCCGGAGATTTTGGAAAATTCGCCGTCGCTGCAAAGAAAGGTCTGCGAAAGCTTCATCGAAAATCTGGCGAATCTTCACGCCTTGGATTACCGGGAAATCGGTCTCGGCGATTTGGGAAAGCCGGAAGGCTACGCCCGCCGCCAGGTCGAAGGCTGGACTAAAAGATATTTCAACGCCAGAACCGACGAACACGCCGAACTGGAAAAAGCCGTCGAATGGCTCAACGCAAATATTCCCGGTTCAAGCGGCGGCGCATCGCTCGTCCACAACGATTACAAATTCGACAACGTGATGCTCAATCCCGAAAATCCGACCGAAATCGTCGCCGTGCTGGACTGGGAAATGACGACCGTCGGCGAGCCTCTGATGGATTTGGGAACGACGCTCGGTTACTGGATGTCGAAGGAAGCCGGAAGCGAGATGCTTTCGATGCCCTTCAACCCGCGCGTCCTGATGGAAAACATTTCCCGCCGCGAGCTAATCGAAATCTACGCCGAAAAATCCGGCAGAAACGTTTCCGAGATGCTTTTCTACTACGTTTTCGGCACGTTCAAAATCGCCGTCATCGCCCAGCAGATTTATTTTCGCTTCGCCGAGGGCTTCACCCGCGACAAACGCTTCGCGACGTTTAATCATTTCGTCGGCTCGCTCGGCAAAATCGCCCTATACGCAATCGAAACGGGAAGAATTTAGCCACAGAGGTCACGGAGAAAGAAAAATACAGGATGGCGGGATTTACAGGGATAAAGATAGATTTTTACTTATCCCTGTAAATCCCGCCGTCCCTGTTAATTCTCTTTAAAAAATTTCGGTGTTCCCTGCTTCTGTGGTGAAATTCTTCCGTAAGTTGTAAAATCTAAGTTTTTATGAGCAACAGAAAACTCGGCATAGCAGTCATCGGTTTAGGC
>JALZHR010000325.1 GCA_030860665.1 Acidobacteriota bacterium | reverse complement strand
CAAAGATAAAAATTATATCGTCTGTATCGCGAGCGAGCACAAGGGCAACGATTTTCTGGAAGAAGCGCAGGAAGCGGGCTGGAACGTCACGCTGGTGACGAAGGAAAAACTGCTGGACGAGCCGTGGGCGTGGACGAGCCTGAACGCCGTCAAAACCGTGCCGAACAACGCGACCGTCGAAGATTACATTCGCGCGGTGGCGAATATCGCCGGAACGCAGCCGGTGTCGCGCGTCGTCGGCTTGGACGAATTCGACGTTCTGACCGCCGCCGGAGCGCGCGAGCATCTACAGATTGACGGCGGGATGAGCAGCTCTTTCGCGCTGCGCTTTCGCGACAAACTGCAGATGCGGCGGCTCGCCAGGCAGGTCGATATTCCGTGCCCGGAATTCATCGGCATCTTTAACCGCGCCGAGATAGACGATTATGTGGAACGCGTTCCCGCGCCGTGGATTGTCAAGCCGCGCACGGAAGTCTCGGCTTTCGGCATCCGCAAATGCGAGACGAAAGAGCAGGTGTGGCAGGTTTTAAACGACCTCGACGCGCGCCACACGTGGCGCGACCACCCGTCGCAGTTTTTGATTGAGCAATTTATCGAAGGCAGAGTTTTTCACGTCGATTCGGTCGTCTCGGACGGCAAAATCATCGCCGCCGGCGTCAGCGCATACGGCGCGCCGCCGATGCGCGTCTCGCACGAGGGCGGAGTTTTTACGACCTCGATTCTGCCCTATAAATCGAAAGAGCGAAAGGAACTGGAACAGCTCAACAAAGACCTTCTGAAAGGCTTCGGATACGAGCAGGGCATCGCACACGCCGAGTTTTTGCAGTCTTCGGAAACCGGCGAATTTTATCTGCTGGAAGTGGCGGCGCGCGTCGGCGGCGCTTATATCGCCAATGTTCTCGAACAGGCTTGCGGCTTTAATCTCTGGCGCGAGTGGGCGAAGCTGGAAACGGCGACGAAAAAAAATCCGTATAAGCCGCCGAAGCTGCGCAAGGACTACGCCGGAATCACGCTCGCTTTGTCGAAAGAACAAACGCCCGACACGTCGCACTACACGGACGAGGAAATCGTCTATCGCGTGACCAAGCCGAAACACGTCGGCTTGATTTTCTTCGCGAAAAAACACAAGCGCATCGAGGAGCTTCTGAACATTTACACGGAACGAATCACGCAGGATTTTCTCGCCGTCGCGCCGGTCAAGGAAAGGTACGATTATTGAGAAAATAGCCGAATAAGACATCCGGCGGCGGGTTTGCAGCCCGCCTTTTCTTTTTCCGCGCGATTGATTATCCTAATTTTTTTATGGTTTCCGTAATTTCTTCACAGGCAGAGACTCCGGGCGTTTTAGAGCACCAGTTAAATGATTTCTTTCCCGAGCTGCTGAAGTTCGATTCGACGAAAGAGCTGGAAAAGTCCGCCGTTTATCAGGAAATCAAGCCGGAAGTCGAGCGGATTTTAAACGCCGTCGCGCAGGAAAATTTTGCGCCGCAGACATTTGAGAAAGCCGAAACGGTTCGCGCGCTGGCTTGGAACATCGAGCGCGGAAACCGCTTTGAGGGAATCGTCGAGGCGCTGAAAAATCACCCACAACTGAAGGACAGAGACGTTTTGCTTCTGACCGAGCTGGACTACGGGATGGCGCGCAGCGGCAATCGTTTCGTCGCGCGGGAGCTGGCGCAGCAGTTAAAGCTGAATTACGCTTTCGCGCCGGTTTACATCGCTTTGCAGAAGGGCAGCGGCGTCGAGGCGCAGGTGGCGGGCGAAAACACGAAATCGCTGCACGGGCTGGCGCTGTTCTCGAAATATCCTCTGCGAAACGTTCACGCCATACCGCTGCCGAACGGCAAAGACAAAATGCTCGGCAAGGAAAAACGCCTCGGACACCTGCGCGCTTTGATTGCCGAGGTCGAGCATCCGGCGGGCGTTTTTCGCGCCGTCACTCTGCATCTGGACGCGCATTCGTCGCGCAGGCATCGCCAGCGGCAGATGCGCATCGTGCTCGAACATCTGGAAGCTTTGCCCGCTTTGCCGACCGTTATCGGCGGCGACTGGAACACGACCACTTATAACTCGCAGACGGCGACGCGCGCTATCCTGGGCTATGGGCGGCGCGTGATGATGGGCGTCAAACGCGTCGTCCGCCATCATTTTCCGCATCCCGACCGCTATTTTGAAAAAGGCTTGTTCGAGGAGCTGGAAAAACGCGGCTACGATTATAAAGCGCTGAATAATCCCGGCGTCGGAACGCTGCATTACGACGTGGAAAGCATCGAAAAAAACACGAACCTGCGCGATTGGGTTCCGGCGTGGTGTTTCCCGTTCATCTTCTGGGCGGCGCGGCGCGTCGGCGGTCGCGTCTCGGCGCGGCTCGACTGGTTTGCGGGCAGGGAAATTATGTTGAAAGGAAAGCCGCAGACCATAGTCGATTTGTATGACGCGGAAAACGTTCCGCTTTCCGACCACGACGCGATTGCTTTGGACTTTGCGCCGACAAAAATATAAGCTATAAGCTGACGGCTAACAGCCGGAGGAGAAAAATGGAAGTATCTTTTTGTAAAACAAGCAGCTTTAACGCCGATAATTTTGAATACGAAACCGTCAAGGGCGAAAACGGCTACGCCGCGATGATTAAATTTCCGATTGACGAATCGCAGAACAGCCCGGGCGACGTCATCGTCATTCTGGACGGCGACGAAATCCAGTTTCACGGCATTATCGGCAAAATAGTGGACGGTTACGCCTACGCCTACGACCCGAAAGGCTCGACCTTACCCGCCAGCATTCAGTAGCGGGCTTGACAGTTTCGCAATAGATTTTTATCATCTAAATTCGTAATTCGGGGCAGTAGCTCAGTTTGGCAGAGCGCAGCGTTCGCAATGCTGAGGTCAGGGGTTCGACCCCCCTCTGCTCCACCAAGTTTTAAAGGCTTTGGCTTATTTTAGGCTGAAGCCTTTTTATTTACGAACGCTTTCGACGGACACGTTTCGATGCCCGGTTTGATGAGCTGCCGGCAAGCTGTGCTTCGAGCTGCTCGATTTGAGAAGCGAAAAATAATCTCCGAAATTGTCTCTTATTTAGCCTAAAGCCTTTTATCTTTGGTACAATTTTACGGGACGGAAACATTTATCAAAGGCATTTCGCCGCGCATCCAGGCGTCGCCCTTAAAAAAATAGCCGCGCGCCGAAAATCATCGTTTCGCTGTCGTCTGAAACCGAAACGATGATTTTGAAAGCGGATTGCTCGCCGCTTTAGCTAGCTTTTGGTTTTTACTTTGATTGCGCGACTGAGGTTGATGACCGTTTCCACGTCCTTTTGAGCTTTGGCGAAATCCGGCGGGTTGACCAGTTTCAAATTCCGAAACATCCCGTTGTGGACGAATCTGTTAATGGATTCGTCCAGCGCGCCCAAAAGCGTTTTCAGGTCTTTCGATTCCGATTCGGCGGCGGGCGATTGCGTCTTATTTCCCGCTTCCTTGTTTTGTTTAGGCTCGTCGGGAAACAAATTCGATTTAAGGCGCGCGGCGCGGGCGTTTATCTCGGCGGCGAGCTTTGAAACGGCGGCGTTATCGAGCGGCGTTTCGGCGGAAGCGGCGGCGGTCAGCTTGAGAAGGTCGAAATTCAGCTTCTGAATCGTTTCAAAATCCTTTTTGATTTCGGGGAATTTGAGCGTTAAATCCCGGCTCGCGGGGCGTTTTTCAGACTCGCGCTTCATTCGTTCCAGCTCGATTGAACGTCTTTTGATGTCGAAAAACTGGTCGCGCGCGCTGATGACCGCCGCTTCGGGAGTGTTTTGAGCCAAAGCCGGAACGGCGGCGAGAGCAGCCGGAAAGGTAAGCGAAAAAATCGTCAGCAGAAGCTTATTTATCATCTTTGCCGCTCCCTGAATATGAAAAATTTTAACCGAAATTCCCGGATACAGCTTAAATTTAGCACAGGAAATCCGGAGCGACAACAGAAATAATTTCGCCGGACGACCGAAACTTCGCGCCGTTTAAAGCAATGGTTAAAAATCGGCGGCTGCCCGCGCGCGTTCGGTCGGGCGATAAAGATTTTAAATTTCAATATAAAAACTGCCGAAAGCGCAGATGCGGATTCGGATATTTAGATATGAACCGGACATTCAAAATTATTTCGACAATCGTATTTTTGTTTGCGATGGCTGTCGCGTGTTTCGGACAGCAGCCGTCATCGTCTTCAAACTCCGACAGGTGGGCGGATTTCGCCGCCGCGGATTTTGATATAACTCCCAATATTACGTATGCCAGGGCGAACAACACCGACCTGAAGCTCGATTTGTATCTGCCGAGAAACCGGGCTCAGCCCGTGCCGACTCTGCTGCTTTTTCACGGCGGCGGCTGGGTCGGCGGGCAGAAAGAGCGCAATGTTTTCCAGCTTCTGCCGTATCTTTCGATGGGCTGGGCGGTCTTGAACGTCGAGTATCGGCTGGCGGAAAACTCCTTAGCTCCGGCGGCGGTCGAAGATTGCCGCTGCGCGCTCAGATGGGCGATTTATCACGCGAAACAATATAATCTCGACACTTCAAAAATCGTTCTGACGGGCGGCTCGGCGGGCGGGCATTTAGCCCTGATAACCGGAATGCTGCCGGAACGCTCCGAGTTCGACCGGCAATGCCCGACCGACCCGGCAACTCGCTGGAATCAGGCGACCGAGCCGCCGATGAAGGTTGCCGCCATCGTTAATTTCTACGGCATCGCCGACGTGGCGGAATTGCTCGACGGCGCAAGCGCCCGCCATTACGCGATAGAATGGTTCGGGAGTATGAAAAATCGAATGGAGCTGGCGAGGGAAGTTTCGCCCATCAATTACGTCCGCGCCGGTTCGCCGCCGATTATCACGATTCACGGCGACCGGGACGACATCGTGCCCTACAGTCAATCCGTCCGCCTTCATTCCGCGCTCGATAAAGCCGGAGCCGTAAATCAGCTCGTGACCATTCGCGGAGGCGGGCACGGCGGTTTTAACCGGCAGCAGATGATTGAGAGCTTCGACGCCGTCAGGGCTTTTTTGCGAAAAAATAATGTTCTGCCGCCGTCGCCGTCGGCGCCGGCAAAGTAGAAATCTTCCGCCGGTGGTCGGACGGATTGGAAAAGCGTATGAACAAAATAAGACTGCCAGCGATTTTTTTGCTTGTCCAGTTATTTCTTCTCGGCGTCGGCGGTCTTTCGGCGCAGCAGCAGCAGGCGACGAAAGAAATCGCCGTCACCATCGACGATTTGCCGCTGAACGGGCAGCAGTTTGAAGCCGCGCGACTGCGAAAGATGACGGACAAGTTTCTCTTTGGCTTAAAAAAATATCAGATTCCGGCGGTCGGATTCGTTAACGAATCGCTGCTGTATATGCCGGACGAGACCGACGCGCGGATTGCGATTCTGAAATCGTGGACTGACGCGGGCGTCGAACTAGGCAATCACACTTTTTCTCATCTGGGCTTTAGAAACGCCTCGCTCGCCGATTACCAGGACGATTTTATTCGCGGCGAAGCGGTTACGAAAATGCTGCTCAAGCCGAAAGGCTTGAAGCCCAGATATTTCCGCCATCCTTTTCTGCAAATGGGCGCAAATCTCGAAACCGAAAAATCGTTCGAGGATTTTATCGCGCGGCGCGGATATAAAATCGCGCCCATTACGGTCGATACGATGGACTGGATGTTTCTCGCCGCATACGCAAAGGCGCGCGCCGCAAAGGATAAGCCGATGATGAAGCGGGTGGCAGACGAATATCTGAAATACGTCGCGGTCAAATTCGATTACTGCGAAAAGATTTCCGGCGAAATGTTCGCGCGTCCCGTCAGGCACATTCTCCTGCTGCACGCCAACGAGCTGAACGCCGATAATTTCGACGAGCTTGTAAACGTCATTAAAAGCAAAGGTTATCGCTTTATTACGCTGGAGCGCGCTCTCGAAGACCCGATTTATCAATTTCCCGACAAATACAACGCTACCAGCGACTGGCTGAGTATGTGGGCTTTCAGCAAGGGCAAAAAATTCGACGCGCCGCCGCAGCCGCCGGATTTTATTCAAAAAATATTTAACGGTAAATAGTTTTCAAGGCTTATCGAGCTGGAAAAGAGGAGTTTGAAAAAATGCGCGTCGGTAAATCAATTTTCGGTTTCGTCTTAATTTCAATCTGGCTGAGCGCGGCGTCTTTAGCCGGCTTCGCCCAGCAGAATAAAACGCTGCGCGCTCTGGCTGAAAAGCGCGGCATCTACGTCGGCGCGGCGGTGGCGATAAAACCGCTTAAAAAAGAGCCGCTTTACCGCGAGACGATAGAGCGCGAATTTAACATCGTCGTCGCCGAAAACGCCTTTAAATGGGGCTTGGCGCATCCGAAAAAATCGAAGTTCAATTTTAAGGACACGGATTGGCTGGTCGAGTTCGCCGAAAAAAACCGTATGAAGCTGCGCGGTCACACGCTCGTCTGGCACCGGCAGAACCCGAAATGGCTGACCGAAGGCGATTTCACGCGCGACGAATTGATTCGGATTTTAAATCACCACATTCAAACGCTGGTCGGGCGCTATCGCGGAAAAATTCTCGCCTGGGACGTCGTCAACGAAGCGATAGACGACAAAACCGGCGACTATCGAACCGATTCCTTCTGGTATCAGAAGCTCGGCGCGGACTACATCAGGCTGGCTTTCGAGTTTGCCCGCGAGGCTGACCCGAACGCGAAGCTTTATTACAACGATTATTCCGCCGAAGGAATGAACGCGAAATCCGACGGAATTTACAAAATGCTGCGCGAGCTGAAAAATCAGGGCGTTCCGGTCGACGGCGTCGGCTGGCAGATGCACCTGATAAACGGTTTCCGCATCGAGCCGCAGCACTCGGAAAACGCCAGGCGGCTCTCCGCGCTCGGGCTTGAGCTTTCGATTACCGAAATGGACGTTCGCCTGAAACTGCCCGCGACGCCGGACGAACTGCGAAAACAAGCCGACGCCTACCGCGACGTTGCAAATTTCTGTCTCGCCGAAGCTTCCTGTAAAGCCCTGTTGATATGGGGGGTTACCGATAAATATTCGTGGATACCGAGGGAATTTCCCGATACGGGCGACGCTCTGATTTTTGACGCTTTCTACAAACCGAAACCGTCCTACGCGGCTTTACTGGAAGCGTTCGAGCAAACGGGTAATAACAGAAAATGAATATTGCCAGCCGTTTAAAAAACAAAGCGAAAACCGATATTGCCGCAACGGGTTTTGCAATTATTTTGCTGCTGCTGCTGCTCCTGCACATTACGACCGTGACGGCGAAAGCCGAAGACGGCTATCGTTTGTGGCTCAGATACGACAAAATCCCTGAGCAAGCGGCGAAGGCGTATCGAGCGCATACCAAATCCGTGATTGTCGGCGGCAATTCGGAAACGCTGGCAGCGGCGCGCGACGAGCTAAAAACCGGCATCGAAGGGCTTTTGGGCGTCGAAATCGCGACAGCGGAAAAAAACATCGGCGACGGCGCGATTCTGGTCGGAACGCCGAAAAGCTCGGCGATTATTGCCGGGCTTTTCAGTGTTCGATTAGCCGCTCTCGGCGACGAAGGCTTTATCATCCGCTCGGTCAAAAGCGGAGATAAAAACATAATTTTAATTGCCTCGAACAACGAAACCGGCGCGCTTTACGGAGCTTTTCACTTTCTGCGCCTGATTCAAACTTTGCAGCCGATTGATAATCTGAACATCAGCGAAAAGCCGCGCCTGCAAATTCGGATGCTCAATCACTGGGACAACACGGACGGCTCAATCGAGCGCGGCTACGCCGGAAAATCCTTGTGGAACTGGGCGGAGCTGCCGGAGAAGACGGATTCGCGCCTGCGCGATTACGCGCGCGCCAACGCTTCAATCGGAATCAACGGCGCGGCTTTGAACAACGTCAACGCCGACGCGCGAATTTTAACCGCCGAATATCTGAAAAAAGTCGCCGCCGTCGCCAATGTATTTCGCCCGTTCGGAATAAAAGTTTATCTTTCCGCCCGCTTTTCCGCGCCGGTCGAGCTTGGCGGGCTGAAAACCGCCGACCCGTTTGACGAAGACGTCAAAAACTGGTGGAAAAAAAAGGCGGGCGAAATTTACCGCTTGATTCCGGATTTCGGCGGTTTTCTGGTGAAAGCGAACAGCGAAGGTCAGCCGGGACCGCGAACCTACAATCGCACGCACGCGGACGGCGCGAATATGCTCGCCGCCGCGCTCGCGCCGCACAGGGGAATCGTGATTTGGCGCGCCTTCGTTTACGACGCCAAGCCGGGTTACGACCGCGGGGGCGCGGCTTACGAAAATCTACAGCCTTTCGACGGGCGGTTTGCGCCGAACGTGCTTTTGCAGGTTAAATACGGTCCGATTGATTTTCAGCCGCGCGAGCCTTTTCACCCGCTTTTCGGCGCGATGCCGAAAACGCAAATCATTCCCGAGCTGCAAATCACGCAGGAATATCTCGGCTTTTCCAATCACCTGGTTTTTCTGCCCGTGCTGTGGCGCGAGATTCTCGATTCCGACACACACGCGAAAGGCAAAAATTCGACGGTTGCGAGAGTGATTGACGGAAGCCTTTTCAATCAAAAAATTACGGGCGTCGCGGCGGTCGCCAATACGGGAACGGACAAAAACTGGACGGGACACGACATCGCGCAGGCGAACTGGTACGGCTTCGGTCGGCTGGCGTGGAATCACGAAATTTCTTCCGCGCAAATCGCCGGCGAATGGCTGCAAATGACTCTCACGCGCGAGGCGCGAGCGGTCGCCGCGCTGAAAAAAAATCTGCTCGAATCGCACGAAGCCGCCGTCAGTTATATGACGCCGCTCGGGCTTCATCATCAGATGTGGGGCGGGCATCATTACGGTCCCGCGCCGTGGTGGAACTCGTTCGAGCGCGAGGACTGGAACCCGGTTTATTATCACAAAGCCTCGGAAAAAGGTATCGGCTTTGACCGCACGAAAACGGGCAGCAATACAGTCAGACAGTATTTTTCGCCGCTTCGCGAGCAGTTTTCAAATTCGCAGACCGTTCCCGAAAAATACCTGCTCTGGTTTCATCACGTTCCGTGGGATTTCCGTATGAAATCGGGCAGAATTTTGTGGGACGAAATGGCTTATAAATATCAAAGCGGCGTCGATTGGGCGCGGCGGACGCGCCGGGATTGGGACACGCTGAAAGATGTTATCGACCCGGAAAGACACGCCGCCGTCGCCCGGAAACTGGCGATTCAGGAACGCGACGCGGTCTGGTGGAAAGACGCGTCCCTTACGTATTTTCAGACTTTTTCCAAACGCCCTTTGCCCGCCGGTGTCGAAAAACCGCAGCGCGCGCTCGAAGAATATAAAAAAATAGATTTGCTCGACGATTTTGCCAGAGGAAAGGGAACGTTCGATGAAAATCATTGAAGATAAAAATTTATGAAAAGGAAAATCCGCTTAATAACTTCGACCTTCTTTTCAGCAGTTTTTTTGACGCTCTTTCCGGCGGCGAAAATAGCGGCGCAAACCGATGCGCCGCCTCCTTATAAAAATTCGCGGCTTTCGATTGAAAAACGGGTTGACGATTTAATTTCGCGGATGACGCTGGAAGAAAAAATCTCGCAGATGCAGAATTCCGCGCCCGCCGTCGAGCGGCTCGGCGTTCTGCCCTACGACTGGTGGAACGAGGCTCTGCACGGCGTGGCGCGCGCCGGTATCGCGACCGTTTTCCCGCAGGCAATCGGGCTGGCGGCAACCTTCGATACGAACTTAATGCACGAAATCGCCGACGCGGTTTCGACCGAAGCGCGCGCCAAACACAATTTTTTTCAGGCGAGAAAGGAATACGGCAGATATAAAGGATTGACGTTCTGGAGTCCGAACATCAACATTTTTCGCGACCCGCGCTGGGGACGTGGGCAGGAAACCTACGGCGAAGACCCGTTTCTGACCGCGCGGATGGGCGTCGCTTTCGTTCGCGGCTTGCAGGGAGCAGACCCGAAATATCTGAAAGTCAATTCGACCGTCAAGCATTTCGCCGTCCACAGCGGACCGGAGCCGGAACGTCACAGCTTCGACGCGCGGATTTCGCCGA
>JALZHR010000328.1 GCA_030860665.1 Acidobacteriota bacterium | reverse complement strand
GTCATAAACGGTGTCTTTCGCCGTTTCAAACGCACTGCTGATATGTTCGGAAACCTGTTCCTTGACCTGATCGGAAATATTCTGAAGGCTCAGCCTTTCCTGAATCGCGTCGATCGTCTCGCTCATCTGGCTGCGGGTTTCTTCAATCTGCGCCCGCAGATGCTCGGTCTCTTCCGGCGCTTCCTCGCTCGTATTGGTCGTAATGCTGCGCACTTCGTCATCGCTCGCCGCGTAATCGTCCGAATATTTTTCGGTAAAATCATCGCGCTCGGACGCCGTGCCGGCAGCGCCGCTGCCCGCGACCGCCGAGATTATGTCTTTGTCGGAATCGGTCAAAACTCCGCCGCCGCCGGTTGCGTCATGGACTAACTCACTTGATTTTTCAGCCATTGTGCATCCTCCTTCAATGTTTCGACAGTATTACGCGGCGTCAAATCCGTCTTTTTCAGAGCGGTCAGCGCCGACGAAATCAACAGGTAAGCGACGATTCCGACGACAACGCCGACGACCAGAGCCGCCGCCCACGCCGGAATGAAATTCGCCAGACCGATAATTACCGCCGCGATAACGGCAAGCAGCGCCGCGTAGCCGACCGCGCCGCCGACCACCAGAAAGCCGACGTTTTTGCCGACTTTGGTCGCTTTCTGCGTTAATTCGGTCTGCGCCAGCGCGACTTCCTGCCGGACGAGCGTACTGGTCTCGGCGGCTAGCTCGGAAAACAGTTCGCCCAAACTGCGTTCTTCTCTTGTGACGACTGGTTGTGGCATAAATTTATCCTCCTGTTTTCCCTGTTAAGAATTTGATGAGCCGAAATCGCCAGCCGTCTTGTTCGACGGTGTCGGCGAAGTCGAGGACGCGTCCTGCGTGCCGCTGCTGCCGGTGCTGCCGGTCGAACCGGTCGTCGTGGCTGAGCCTTTGCCCGAACCGCCCGTTGTGCCCAGCGAGCCTGCGCCCGAACCCGTATTAAACTGGCTGATGCTGCCCGTGCCGCCGCCTAAAGAGCCGCTGGTTTCGCCGAACGAATCGCTCTTGTCGCCTATGGACGAGCTTCCGGTTCCGCCGCTGCCAAAAGAGCTGCTGCCCGTGCTACTGCTGCTGCCGCCGGATGTTTCGCCTAATCCGCTGCCGGTCGAAGCGCTTCCGAGGCTGCTAGGCGTCGACGTAAAATTCCCGAGCTCATGACCGCCGCCGTCCGAAGTGCGCATCAAAGCCTGATTCGGGTTCGAGCTTTTCAGGAAACGCGCCGCCAGAATTCCGAGCGCGAACGCGCCGCCCAGAAAGATTGCCGGATTGCGCCGCGCAAAACCTTCGAGGTCGCTCATCAAGCCGCGCAAATCCTGCTGCTCGAGATAACCCGAAATTTTTTCGACTTGCTGCGAAAGCGTTTCGGTATACTGCGTGGTCAGCTCAGCCACTTTATTCGGCTGCTCGCCCTCCGGCGGTTTGACGCTGTCGCCGACCTGGCGCAGCGTATCGGCAACGCTGGTCAAGCCCTGCGCGATATTTGCTTTTTTATCGTCGATTGTCGAGGTCGCGTTCTCTTTAACCTGTCCGAGCGCGTCCTTTGCCGCTTGTCCGACCTGCGATTCCGCCGCCGTCTGGTAAAGACCTTTGACTTTGTTCGTCACATTGCCCAAAGCGCCTGTGCTTTCCGTATTGCCGGATTCGCCGCCCGTCGTCAGCGAAGTATTATCTTTCGCCGCCTGCGCCGAAGTGCTGCTTCCGCTGCCGCTGCCGCTGGTGGTCGATTGACTTCCGAAATTACCTGTATTTCCCGTTCCTGAATTTTGTTGTTGTGCCATAATAAATCAACCTCTCTCCCGTTATTTTTATTACTAATATTTAGTCGTTTTACAAAAGACAATTTGTTAACCGTCAAAAACGACCGCGCTGGTTTATCGTCAACAAAAGCGACAAGTTCCTCGTAAGGACTTGTCGCTTAAATCGAATTGGATTCGATAATTACGACCGAATTACCGAGTGCCGATGCTAAACGGCGCGTAAACCGTGCTGCTCGGCTGGTTCACGTCCGTATCTTCGACCGTGACGAACAGACCGAAATCAGACAAAGCGGTTTCGCTGCGGATTTCAGATTCCTGACGCCCGCCCGTGTTGATAACCTGACCGAGTTTGGTAAATTTGCCGTCCGGCGAAGAAGCCCACAAAATAAAGCGTTTGTTTTTCGGCGCCATCTTCATATCGTCGAAACGCATTTTGACTTTGGTCACGCCCTTTTTAGTCGGGCTGATGTAGGCTTTGCCTTTCAAGCCCGCCAAATCGCCGGTGAAATTGATTCTGATTTCCGCCGTTTTAGAGAACTTCGGAACGTCCAGCATCGGAACTTCATAGGTCGAAGCGACAGGCGTCGACACGGCGACCTGTTTATTTTCGCTCACGCTGGTAACGGCTGCCGGAACGACCGCGTAGCCAGCCGGAACGGAGCTGCGGAAAACGACCGGCGTATCCGTATTAAATGCCGTCAAGCCTTCATTCGGCGAAAGAACCAGCATAAATTGGTTCATCGGCGTCGTAAACGTAGTTCTGCTCGCGCCGTTGGCGACCGAAGCCGGTCCGAGTAAGGTTACTCTTCCAGCCGGGTCGACGGCGTAAACGTAATAATTCGTCGTATCAGCCGGAAGTCCCGACAAATCGAGCGCGACGGTCGTTCCGTCAGCCTTGCGCATCACGCGCGCCCAGCCTTTAGCGCCCTGCACGCCGAGCGGCATCAGCTCGACCGTTACTTCCTTATCGACGGGATATTCGATAACCGAATAGCTGCCGTCAGCATTTTGAACTACTCTTTTTTCAGTTGTTGTGGTGGTGGTTGTGGTGGTTGTGTCCTGCGCGTTTGCAAAACCGGTTAGTGAAACAGTAATTAATAAAGCTACAGCAAGCCCAAATAATTTGTTCTTGGTCATATAAAAAACCTCCTTGAAATCAGGTCGTGCGAATTTCACACGAATCCGTCCATTTGGTGGTTGTGAGAGCAATGACCGTGCCAAAAGCGTGTAATCTGTTTATTTAGGATGTTTAGATGAAAACCGGGAAATTTTCGGCGGGCGGCGAAAGCGAAAAGTGTATTAATTCTTAACAGAAAAATGTATTGAGTTTGTTCAAAAAGGTGATAGGTGATAGGGAAGAAAGTGATAGGTGATAAGTGATAGGTGATAGGGAAAAACTTCTTCTTCTTCTTCTTCTTCCTTATCATCTATCACTTATCACCTATCACCTTTTACCAATTATTTTATCTGCAGTTCGTAGGGCAGCATCAGCATCGCCTCGCCGCTTCTCATCCGGTCGAAAAGCTCGGCGTAACGCAGGGCGCGGCGCATATCTTCGGGCAGCGATTTGACCACCGCTTCCTGTGCCTGTCGCTCTTTTGACGACTGCTGCTGCTGCTGCGCAAAGGTGCTGTCTTCGCTGCTTCCGAAAAGGTCTTCGAGAAACGTGCGCGGTTCGGGGAAGACGATGCGGCGAACATCCTTGTCGGCGGGCAGCCTGGCTAGCTGCTTGGCGATTTCGATTGATTTTTCCAGCCCGCCGAGCTCGTCCACCAAGCCGCGCTCTTTCGCCTGCGCGCCCGTCCAGACGCGTCCCTGTGCTAGTGCGTTGACCTCTTCGACGGTCTTTCCGCGACCTTTGGCGACCTTCGGCACGAAATCGTCCCAGTAAATTTTGTGGGTCTGCTCTTCCATTTTCTTCTTTTCTTCTTCCGTCCATTTTTCGCCGGTGCGGAAGATTCCGGCGTTTTTGCCGCGCATCACGTATTGATTGCTGATGCCGAGCCAGTCGTTAAAGCCTTTCATCGAAGGCTTGCCCATAAAGACGCCGATTGAGCCTGTTAAGGTCGAAGGCTCGGCGACGATTTTATTGGCGTTGCAGGCGATGTAATAACCGCCCGACGCCGCGACGTCGGACATCGAGACGACGACCGGCTTTTTCGCCTTCGCGTTCTCGATGGCGTGCCACATCAAATCGGACGCGAGCGCCGAGCCGCCCGGGCTGTCGACGCGCAGAACAATCGCTTTTATCGTGCTGTCTTCCGCCGCGTCGTTGATGGCTTTGACTAAAGTGTCGGAGCCGAGGCTTTCGCCGCCGAAGGCGCTGCGGCTGGAGCGCCCGATATTTATCGCGCCCGAGGCGTAAACGACCGCCACACGCTCGCCGTTGTTCAAGCCGAGCGAATCGGAAGCGACTTCCTTGTAGGCGCTGCCCGAGACGGTGCGGATTTTATCGCCTTCCTTGTAGCCGAGACGTTTTTTCAGCTCGTCGTAAACCTGGTCGCGATAGGCGGCTTCGTCAATCAAGCCGAGCTGTTTGGCTTCCTGCGCGTGATACGGCGCGTTGTCAATCATCGCTTTCACGTCTTCGGGCGATTTTTTGCGCGCTTCGGCGATGCCGTTGATGAGGCGATTGTAGTATTCGTCGATAATGGCGTTCATCACTTCGGCGTGCGCTTCGCTCATTTCCTTACGGGTAAACTGGTCGGGCGCGTTTTTGTATTTGCCGATGGCGATGACTTCCGGCTCGATGCCCAGTTTATCGAGCGAGCCGCGATAAAACGTCAATTCCGCCGCGAAACCGTTAATGTAAATATCGCCTGCCGGAGGCAGAAAAACCTTCTCAGCCGCCGTCGCGATGTAATATTCCTTGTTCGTCCCGATTTCCATATAGGCGTAGACGGGTTTGCCGGAAGCGCGCAAATCGGCTATCGCCGCGCGCAGCTCGTCCGCTTTTCCCCAGCCGATGCCGGGAAAATTGACGTTCAGCAAAACCGCGCCGATGCGCGAATCGACCTTCGCCTTGCGCATCTGCGTGAGCAGGCTCGAAAACGACTCCGGCGATTCCATCCCGAAAATTTTCGCCATCGGGTCGTCGGGCGAATAATCGGGCAGCTCGCCCGAAACGTTCAGCACCAGCACGCTGTTTTCCGGCACGTCAGGTTTGCCGAGCGATTCCGCCAGCAGCGCGATGCCGATAATCGC
>JALZHR010000323.1 GCA_030860665.1 Acidobacteriota bacterium | reverse complement strand
TCGAAGACTTTGCGCAGATGCGCGAGTGGGCGCGTCGGCGCGGCGTCCGTCTGGTGCTTCCGCTCACGGAGCGTTCGTGCGTGCTCTGTAACGCGCAGCGCGCGGAGTGGGAGTCGGCGGGCGTGACTCTCGGCTGCGGCGATGCGGAGATGCTCGAAGCGGCTTTTGATAAAGCGCGGACGATTCGTTACGCGCAAGACTGCGGCGTGCGCGTGCCGCCGACGCGCGTGCCCGCGTCGCTCGGCGAGTGTGTGGCGGCGGCCGAAGAGGTCGGCTTTCCGTGCGTCGTCAAGCCGCTCGACGCCAATCACGGCAAAGGCGCGACCGTCGGCTTGACCAACATCAAACAAGTCCGCGAAGCCTTCAAAACGGCGCAGTATTATTCAAATTCGCCGCGCAAATACGTGATTATCGAGCGGCAGTTAATCGGCGAAGATTTTCGCGCGCTGGTCGTCAACAACCAGCTCGTCGCGGTCGCCGAGCGCACGCCCGCGCACGTTGTCGGCGACGGCGAAAGCACCATCGCGCAGTTAATCGACCGGGTCAACAGCGACCCGCGGCGCGGCTACGGTCACGAAAAAGTCCTGACGCAAATCATCGTCGACGACCAGACCAAAGAGCTTCTGCGGGCGAAAGATTACACGCTCGCCACGATTCTGAACAAGGGCGAAAAGCTCGTTTTAAAGACGACGGCGAACATCTCGACCGGCGGCACGGCTATCGACCGCACCGACGACGTTCACCCGGAAAACGTCTTTTTATTCGAGCGCATCGCGCAGATTATCGGGCTTGACATCGCGGGCGTCGACGTCATCGCGCCGGACATTTCCACGCCGCTGCGCGAAAACGGCGGCGGCATTATCGAGGTCAACGCCGCGCCCGGCTTCCGGATGCACCTTTCGCCGTCGGACGGCATCGGGCGCAACGTCGCCGAACACGTCGTCGATATGCTTTTCCCGCCGGGCAGACCGTATCGCATCCCGATTTTTTCGATTACCGGCACGAACGGCAAAACCACGGTCACGCGTTTCATCGCGCATATTCTGAAAAATTCGGGCTGCACGGTCGGTTTTACGACGACCGACGGAACTTATATCGGCAACAACCTGATTGTTTCGGGCGACAACACGGGACCCGTTTCGGCGCAGCTCGTTTTGAAAGACCCGACCGTGGACGTCGCCGTGCTGGAAACGGCGCGCGGCGGAATTATTCGTTCCGGCTTGGGCTTCGACCATTCGGACATCGGCGTCGTGACGAACATCGCCGCCGACCATCTCGGCTTGAAGGACGTGAACACGCTCGAAGATTTGGCGCGCGTCAAATCGGTCGTCCCGCGCTCGGTTTCCAAACGCGGCTTTGCCGTGCTGAACGCCGAAGACGACCACGTTTACGGGATGCGAAAACTGGTCGAGGGCAGCGTCGCGCTGTTTTCGATGGACGAGCACAACGAACGCGTCCAGCAGCACGCCGAAGACGGCGGCGTTTCCTGCGTTTACGAAAACGGCTACGTCACGCTTTTGAAAGGCAAATGGAAAGTGCGCGTCGAAAAAGTGACGAATATCCCGATAACCTTCGGCGGGCGCGCCGGTTTTATGATTCAGAACACGCTGGCGGCGGCTCTCGCCTGTTTCGTCCACGGCGTCTCCATCGAGGACATTCGCACCGGGCTTTCGACCTTTACCGCCGGTACGGCGCAGACGCCCGGACGACTGAACTTTATCGAAGTCGGCGATTCCACCGTTTTGATGGATTACGCGCACAATCCGGCTGGCTTTACGGCGCTGATAAAGTTCATCACCAAATTGCCGTATAAACACCGCACCGTCATCGTCAACGGCACGGGCGACCGCCGCGATGAGGACATCCGGGAAATGGGCAGGCTGTGCGCCGAAAATTTCGAGCGCATCGTCATCCGGCGCGGCAACTACCTGCGCGGGCGCGGCGAACACGAGATGTACGAACTGTTGAAAGAAGGAATCGGCTCGGACGGCAAACAGCCTGAAGTGCAGGTCATTCCCGAAAGCGACGAGGCGATTCGCTACGCGTTGGAAAACGCGCGCCAGGGCGAGCTTATCGTCGCGCTCGGCGACCGCGTCCGCGAAGACATCGATTTAATCAAGAGATTCCGCGACGAAATGAACCCGATTGTGCCGGTGGATTAAGAAAACATTCGGAAGAGACATCATTTCCGCACGGGAAAATACAATTTCCGCCAATGTAAACAGCATTTCGGCATCAGGAAATGCTGTTTTCGCGTCAGGAAACGCTATTTCCACATAAGGAAATGGCATTTACGCATAAGGAAATTGAATTTACGCGCGAGAGAATTGAATTTACACGAGAGAAAATGCCATTTACGCGAAAGGAAATGCCATTTACATCCAAGGAAATGCTATTTACGCGTGCAGAAACTCCGGTTATATCAATGTAAATAGCATTTCCTCAAAAGAAATCGCCGTTTACTACAAAGAAAATGCTGTTTCCGGCAAAGAAAATGCCGGTTTCTTTCGGGAAAACGAAATTTCGCTGAGCGTAGACTTTATTTCCGTGCGTGTATTTATACTTCAGGAAACTGGAATTTTAAGAAATTCGTCTGTTATAAAACCGGTTTCGACCTTTCCGGCAGCTTTACCGGTAAATTTCGACAATCATCTCGCCGTCATTCGCTATAAAGCCGCGATACATTCCCTCGGAATTAAACGGCAAAGCTATGTTTCCCTTTGAATCGACGGCAATCAAGCCGCCTTCGCCCCCGATTTCGGTCAGATGTTCGATGGCTTCGCGCGCGGCTGTTTCCAGTTCGAGATTTTTATATTTCATCCGCGCCGCCACGTCATAGGCGGTCACGCCGAGCATAAAAAATTCGCCGTGCCCGGTGCAGGAGACCGCGCAGGTGCGGTTGTCGGCGAAAGTTCCCGCGCCGACGAGCGGCGAATCGCCGACGCGCCCGAATTTTTTATTCGTCATTCCGCCGGTCGAAGTAGCCGCGGCTAGATTGCCCTGCGAATCGCAGGCGACCGCGCCGACCGTCCCGATTGGCTTTACGCTTTCGATTTCGGATTTCAAATCCTCGTCGCGCCCTATTTCCTTTTCAATCAGCCCAAGCTCGCTTTTGGTGTGGTCGAGCTGGATGCGCCCGGCTTCGCGCGCCTTTAAAAGCTGCTGGTAGCGAAACTCGGTGTAGAAATACTGGTCGTCTTCAAACTCGACCTGCATTTCGCGCGCGAATTCGTCCGCGCCGCGCCCGGCGAGCAATACGTGCGGCGTGCGCTCCATCACCAGCCGCGCCAGCCTGATGGGGTTTTTGACGTTTTTCACAAAGGCGACCGCTCCGGCGCGCAGAGTAGCGCCGTCCATCAAACAGGCGTCCATCTCGTTTTTGCCTTCGTGCGTGAAAACCGAGCCTTTTCCGGCGTTGAAAAGCGGAAAATTTTCCAGCTCGACGACCGTCGCCTCGACCGCGTCGAGCGCGTTTCCGCCGTTTTGCAAAATTCTCCAGCCGGTTTCCAGCGCGCAGCTCAAGCCGCGCCGGTAATCCCTTTCCAGCTCGTCGGTCATTTGACTGCGCAAAATCGTGCCCGCGCCGCCGTGAATTGCCAGTGCGATTTTGTTCATTTAATTATTTTGCCACAAAAAGAAATGAAACCACAGATTTACACAGATAAACACGAGATTTAAACCGGGTTCCGAGCATTTGCAGGATAATTAAAACCAGGAGCTTAAAATCTGGATTTATCTGCGTTAATCTGAGGTTTCATTTCTGCGTTATAGCTTTAATTTTCTGAGCCGCAAGGCGTTTAAAATAACCGAGACCGAGCTGAAAGTCATCGCCGCGCTCGCCAGCATCGGGCTGAGCAGAATGCCGAGCGGATACAGGACGCCCGCCGCGACCGGCACGCCGACCAGGTTGTAAACGAACGCGAAAAACAGATTCTGACGAATGTTTTTCATCGTCGCCTGCGACAGGCGGCGCGCGCGCAGGATGCCGTTTAAATCGCCCTTTAAAAGCGTGATGTCAGCCGATTCCATCGCCACGTCCGTTCCGGTTCCCATCGCGATGCCGACTTCGGCTTGCGCCAGCGCGGGCGCGTCGTTGACGCCGTCGCCAGCCATCGCTACCGTCTTTCCCTGCGCCTGTAGTTCCTTAACCTTATTCGCTTTTTCGTCCGGCAGAACGTCGGCGAAAACTTTGTCGATGCCGAGCTTTCGCGCCACGACTTCGGCGGTCGCGCGATTGTCGCCGGTCATCATCACGATTTCGATTTTCTGCCGCCGCAGTTCGGCAATCGCTTCCTTCGCCGATTCCTTTATCGTGTCGGCGACGCCGATAAGCCCGGCGAGCTTTCCGTCGACGGCGACGAACATCACGGTCTGACCCTCGGCGCGTAAAGAGTCGAGAGTCGAGAGTCGAGAGTCGAGAGCCTCGCCGCTTCCGCGTGTCTCATCGCTTCCGCGTTCCAGAATCTTTTCATTGCCGATTTTGATTTCCTTCCCGGCGATTTTTCCTATTAACCCTTTTCCGGTAATCGATTCAAAATCCGAGACTTTCGCAATGTTAATATTCCTTTCCTGAGCGCCTTTAACAATCGCTTCGGCTAGCGGGTGCTCGCTGGATTTTTCGAGGCTGGCGGCGAATCGCAGAATTTCGTTTTCGTTCCAATCCGAAACGGAAATTACCGTCTGCAAACGCGGCTTGCCTTCGGTCAGCGTGCCGGTTTTATCGACGACAATCGTGTTTATTCGCTCTAAAACTTCCAGCGCCTCGGCTTTTTTCACCAGCACGCCCGCTTTCGCGCCGCGTCCCGTGCCGACCATAATCGACATCGGCGTCGCCAGCCCCAGAGCGCACGGGCAGGCGATTATCAAAACCGCGACCGCGTAGACAAAGCCGCTAGTAAAGCTGCCGAGCAGAAAAGCCCAGACGAAAAACGTGACGAGCGCGACGGCAATTACCGCCGGAACGAAATAACCCGAAACCGTGTCGGCTAGTCTCTGAATCGGCGCGCGCGAGCGCTGCGCTTCGCCGACCATCTGCACGATTTGCGCCAGCACGGTTTCGCTGCCGACTTTTTCGACCCGCATCGTAAACGGGCGATTGCCGTTAATCGTTCCGCCGATTACCTTATCGCCCGCCGTTTTTTCGATTGGAATCGGCTCGCCCGTCACCATCGACTCATCAATTAAAGTTTCGCCTTCGAGAATCACGCCGTCGGTCGGGATTTTTTCGTTTGCTTTAACGCGAAGCCGCGCGCCTTTCTGCACGTCGGCAAGCGAGATTTCCGCCTCGCCGCCGTCATCGAAAAGAACGGTGGCGGTTTTCGGCGCGAGTCCGAGTAGCTCCTTTAAGGCGCTCGAAGTCTGGCTGCGGGCGCGCAATTCAAGTACCTGACCGAGCAGAACAAGCGTCGTAATGACCGCCGCCGCTTCAAAATAAACGCTGATTAAATGCGTGTGCGCGTCGAGCATCGCAGCCGGAAACGCGCCCGGCGCGAAAAGCGCGGCGAGACTGTAAAGATAAGCCGCGCCCGTGCCGATGGCAATCAGCGTGAACATATTCGGGCTCAAATTTTTTACCGACTTTAAGCCGCGCACGAAAAAGGGAAATCCGCCCCAGAGAACGACCGGCGTCGCCAGCGCAAACTGAATCCAAAGCGACGTTTGCGGCGAAACGAGCGAATGAAAACCGGGCAGCATCTCCGCCATCGCCAGCACGAAAATCGGTAAGGTCAGAACGGCTGAAATCCAGAAACGCCGTTTCATATCCAGATATTCCGGGTCGGGCGTATCGTCGAGCGAGACGATTTTCGGCTCCAGCGCCATCCCGCATTTCGGACAGCTTCCCTGACCGATTTGCACGATTTCCGGGTGCATCGGGCAGGTGTATTCGACGCCTTCGCTTTCCGACGACGGTTCGGCTTCCTCTTTTTTCTTTTCGAGAAAATTCGCCGGATTCTGTTTAAACTTATTCAGACAGCCCGTCGAGCAGAAATAGAAAGTCTCGCCGTTGAAATCGTATTTTCCCGCCGCCGTTTCGGGCGCGACCGACATTCCGCAAACCGGGTCGATGTATTCGCCCTGCGGCGCGGCAATCATTTCGCCGTGCTGCACCGTGGCGGTTTCCTTTTTTCTGCCGAGCTGAACGAAGCCGCTCGCGGGTGCGCCGCTCGCCTGGTTGATAAATTTTTGCAGGCAGCCTTTCGAGCAGAAATAGTAGGTCGTTCCTTCGTGATTAAAGCTTCCGGCGGCGGTCGCGGGATTGACCTTCATTCCGCAAATCGGGTCGATGTGCGTTCCCGAAGCGTCTTCGACCATTACTTCCTGATGATTATGATTATGATGATTATGATTATGATGCGAATGATTGTTTTTCATTTTCGCTGCCTCCTTCTCAATGCTTCATCGCCGACGGGCGAAAGCGCAGAAAGATTTGCCATCCCTGATGATTCGTGCCGCCGTAGACGGGCACTAATCCGTTCGGGTTTTGATAAAAGGTCGCCTGCGCGCCGAGTCCGACGTTCAGATTTTTATCGCGGTATATATCGCGCACGTAGCCGATTGAATACGCGCCGACCCAGAAGACCCTGTGGTGGTCGGCTCCTTCCAAATCCAGCTCGTGACCGGATTTTTCCACTCTTTCGAGCCGCCCGAAAACGGAATTTTTCCGGAACTGGTAATCGGATTCAAACAAAAATGCGTTCGTCCGCTCGCCGTTCCCGTGATTTTGTCCCCAAACGAACGAGTTTGCCCAGTTTCTATCGTCGTTAAACTTCTTATTGTATATCGCCGAAGCGGTCGTGCGGCGCAAAATTTTCAGATGCGGCTCGCTCGGTTCGGGATTTTTCAGATAGCCGTAGGAAACCTGAAACGCCCATTCTTTATTCGGGTTAAAGGAAAATCTGCCGCTGAAGGAATCGAGCTTCGGCGATTCCAGATTCCAGCGGTTTTCGTCCGGCTCGCGCCCGCGAAAGGCGCTCGCCTCGAATTTGAATTTTCCGAAGCTGTAACCCGCCGTCAAAACGCCCCACGTGATGTGCGTCGAATCCTGCCAGTGGTGCGAAATCGGCGCGTCCGGGTTGTTCATCGCCGAAAGCCGGTGCATAAAAGTCGGCGGTCCGAGAGCCGGTTCGCCCGGAAAACCCGCGTAGAACGAAAACGACTGCTTTTCGTTTATCTTATACGAATAGGAAGCGGAAAGCTCGGTGAAAAAATCGTGCGGGTGCTGGCGGTCGTTGAGCGAATCGCCGCGATAAGTCTCGCCCGATTGATAAAGCAGCGGGTAGCCGAAACCGCGCTCGATAATCGGGTCGAGGCTGACCATCGCCCGCAGACCGATTTGCGATTTTTCGTTAATCGGCTTGGAATACATCAGCATAAACATCGAAGGCGCGTCGAAACGGTCGTTGTCGCCTCTGCCGCCCGCTGACAAATCGCGGCGCGAGCCGACTCGCGAGTAGCGCAGAAAAATGTTGCCGTGAAACATCAGCATACTGCCGTCCTTAAACATCTTCATTCTCGCGTACATCGGCGACGAGTCAGGCATCCAAGCCGTGCCGGAGCTTTCGCGCGACATCGGCGCGTTGATGTCGGTGGCGGCTGACATTTTCATTTCGTCGTGCGTCGTATGCGACGTTTCTTTCCCGCCGGTTTTCATAACGGGCGAGTTTTCGGTATTTTTCCCGCCCGTTTCTACGTCCGGCGGATTGTCCGTTTTTTTGTCGTCCGAGGTCATATCGTGTTGGTCGTGCACGTGCCCGGTCGGTTTTTTTTCAGAGGGCTTTTTCTCGGACGGCTTTTTTTCGTTGGCGTCTTCCT
>JALZHR010000322.1 GCA_030860665.1 Acidobacteriota bacterium | reverse complement strand
GCACGGGCAGAGAATACAATCTACAGGTGAAAAACGACGCCTCGCCGACGAATCCCGACCAGCGCTGCGACCCGGAACCGGCGGCGCGCGCCGCGGCGCAATATCTGAAATATCTGACCGGACGCTTCGGCACGGGTCCGATGAGCTTTCCGTTGGCGATTGCCAGCTACAACAGCGGGCAGGGCGGCTTGAGCCAGAATCTGGAAAAAGCTCTGAAAGCGGCTGCCGGACAGGACAGAAGCTTCTGGACGCTGGTGGCGAACCAGGTCGTTTTTGAAGGCGGCATCGGCGAGCAGTTCCGGCGCGAAAACGTCAAATACGTGCCGAAATTTTTCGCCGCCGCGATTATCGGCGAAAATCCGCAGGATTTCGGCATCGATATGCAGCCGCTTTCGACTTATACGAAATAGTTTTCACCGCAGAGACGCGGAGAGCGAAAGTCAAACAGGATGAATAGAATTTACAGAATAAAATCAGTTTTCTTACATCTCGCGTCTAACTGCGAAAATCTGCGGCTAATTTCTCTTAAAAATCTCCGCGTCTCTGCGTCTCTGCGGTGAAATCTTTTATGGCAACCGAACTTTGGCTCAATTTTACCGACGAAAAGGGCGAAACCAGACGAGTTTCGGTCGAGCGCGACAAGTTTGTTATCGGTCGTCATTCGGAAAACGATTTGAGCATCGCCGACGGAAGCCTTTCGCGGCGGCACGCGCAGATTGAGCGTTTCGGCGACGTTTTCGTCATTTCCGATTTGAACTCGAGCAACGGGACGACGCTCAACGGCGCGCCGATGGAAAAACCCGAGCCGCTGAAAAAGGGCGATAAATTCAATCTCGGCGGCGGTTTTGAATTTGAAGTCGAGCTGATTTCCGATGCTGAAAGTGCGGCAGCGGCGCAGAAAGATTCGGACGAGCAGGCTGAAATCGCGGCGGGCGTTTCGGAAAGAGATTTTGTTTCCGCTTCGCCCTCTTCATCGTCAGCAGGCGGAAATTCGCTTTCGATGAGTTTTTTCATTCTCGCGCCGCTCCTGGGCTTCGTCGTTTTGTTGTTTGTCGGCGGCGGTTTGTTTTTATTTTCCGGCAGCGGCGGCGGCGGAAAGGAAATCGGCAGCAATCGAGGCAATTTTATTTATTCGGAAACGACGCCGACCAGAACGCCGCGCGCGGGACAATCCGGCGAAGAAACACCGACGCCGGGCGTTAAGCCGACCGCGGGCGCGTCCGCAACGCCTTCAAACTCAACGATTGCCGAATCTTCGCCGACGACCGCGCAAAACTCCGGCGATTTGGACAAAATCGAGCGCAACGCTCTGCTTTTTACGCGGCGCATCGCCGTCAACGACAACAATTACGTTTTCGCCCGCGCGCAGCTGGGCGAAATCAACAGCCGGCTGAAAAATTTCAAAGGCTCGGACGCCTTGCGCGAAAATCTGAAAGCCGTCAAACAGAACGCCGCGCAGTTCGAGCAATTGGCGAAATCGAAAGGCTTGAAGCCGCAATTTCTGGCGGCTGCGGCGCTCGCGCGCATCGGCAACCAGCGCGGAAATCCTTTGCAGACGGCGCAGGCGATGCTCAACGTTCTGGGCGAGCTGAAAATCTCGCTCGGCAACGAATTGGCGGACGACAATCTTTTAATCATCGCCGCCTTCGAGCAGGGCGAGCGCGGCGAGTTTCGCGCGATGCGCAACACGGTCGAGGCTTTGAGCAAGCAGCCGGGCGTCGACGCAGACCGCGCCCGAACCGTCTGGTTTCTGCGCGAAAAAGGGAAACTCTCCGACGCGCAATACGAATTCGCCCTGCGCTTTCTGGCAATCGGCGCGATTTCGCAAAATCCGGCGGATTTCAACGTCCAGACAGATGCCGTCGTTTTTGACTGACGCGACGGCGGCGAAATTTTAAAATTGATAATAATAAGGCGGGTCGGACGAGGCGTAACGGGCAGTTTGCCATTTACTATTTAGGCTTCACGATTTACTATTGACCTCGTTAAATTTTATGAGCAAATATCGCAAGGTAGTCTGGAATGAGGGCATGCTTTTAACGCCCCAGCATTTCCAGCAATGGGACAATTATCACGAGGAATCGCTGAACTCGCGCGTGCGCTCGATTCAGCCCTACGAATACGGCGTGCTGGATTTGCGCGTCAACCGCGAAGCCGTCGCCAACGGCAATTTTCAACTCACGGGCTGCCGCGCCGTTCTGCCCGACGGCTTGATGATAAACGTTCCGGACACGGACGCCGTTCCCGATTTGCGTCCCGTCGGCGAGCATTTCAAACCGGAAAAGGAAACTCTGGGCGTTCACCTGGCGATTCCGGCTTTGAAATACGGCTCGGCTAATTTTCAGGGAAACGGCGCGAAATCGAACGCCAACCTGCGATTTTTGCAGGAAGGCGCGCTGGTCAAGGACGAAACCAGCGGCACGAACGAACAGCCTTTAGCCTTTGCGCGCCCGAACCTGCGCATTATTTTCGACGATGAATTGCGCGACGGCTTTACGTCGATGAAAATCGCCGAGCTGGAGCGCACGACGACCGGGCAGCTGCGGATTTCGGAAAATTACATTCCGCCGGTTCTGAAAATTTCCGCGTCCGACTGGCTGGTGAATATGCTGCGCCAGCTGGTCGAAATCCTGATTACGAAAAGCAGCAGCTTAGGCGAGCAGCGGCGGCAGAGCAAAGCGTCGCTGGCGGATTTTACCACGTCGGAAGTCGCGGTTTTCTGGCTGCTGCACACGATAAATTCTTCGATTCCGACGATGGCGCATTATTTTCGCTCGCCCTTGCTGCACCCGGAAAAGCTTTATCTGGAAATGTCGCAAATCGTCGGTCAATTGATGACTTTTTCGACCGATTTGCACCCGAAGGACATCGTCAGATACGACCACGACGATTTGCATTTCACGTTTTTGAACCTTTCCGTGCAGTTGAGAAATTTGCTGGAAACCGTGATTCCGAGCCGCTGCGTGCCGATTCCGCTCGAAAAAGTCAATCCGACGTTGTATATTGGACGCGTCGAAGACGAGAGGCTGCTCAAAGAAGCCGGATTTTTCCTGGCTGTTCGGGCGCAGATGCCCGAGGCGAGAATTATCGAAGACGTTCCGCGCGTCATCAAAATCGCCTCGCGCGACGTTATCGACACGGTCGTCGGTCGCGCTTTGCCGGGCGTCAACCTGACGCACTCGAACCCGCCGCCCGCGCCGATTCCGACGCGCGTCGGCTTTCGTTATTTCCAGCTCGAATCGAGCGGCGCATACTGGGAAGGCATCAAAGGCTCGAAAATCGTCGCCGTTTACGTGCCGGATAAAATTCCGGACGAAAAGCTGGAAATGTATGCCGTGAAGCCTTAAAAAAAATTTTCGTTCGACGTGACATTTTTTCGCGCCCGTTTACGCCTTAGCTAAAGGATAAAAACGATGTCAGAGCAAGCAGCAACACAACAATCCAGCCGCCGCTCTCAGCAGCAGCAACAGCAGCAGCAAAACGCCAATGATTTGGTGACTTTTGCCGCGCCGGTTTTCGATTTGATTCTACGGTTGCAGTCGGGAATCGTGAAGCCGTCGAACGAGCTGCGCCCGAAAATCAAATCGCTGCTGGACGATTACGAGCGGCGCGCCGAGCGTTATCGCTTTAATCACAAAGTTGTTAATGTGGCGAAATTCGCGCTCGCGGCTTTTGTGGACGAAACGGTTCTGACCGGACAATTTCATTTAAAGGAAGAGTGGGAAAGATACCCGCTTCAGCTCGAATATTTCGGCGAGCAGTTGGCGGGCGACAAGTTTTTTGAAAAGCTCAGGGCGATGATTGCGCAGATTGAAGTGACCGCCGACGCGGTCGAGATTTATTACGTCTGTATGCTTTTGGGCTTTAAAGGTCGCTACGCCGTCTACGAGCAGGACAAGCTGCTCGGCATTATGCAGCAGACGGCGAACGCGCTGGTCAAAGCCGGAAAAATCACGAAAGTCGAGCTTTCGCCGCACTGGCAGGCAAACGACCAGCCGAAGCCGCCCGAAAAACGCGGAATGCCGACCTGGGCAAAAGTCGCCGCCTTCGGCGGTCTAGCCTTCGGACTTTTGCTTTATCTGGTGA
>JALZHR010000306.1 GCA_030860665.1 Acidobacteriota bacterium | reverse complement strand
AAACGGCATCGGTTTCGTGACCGAAGACCGCAAGCGATTCGGCTTGATTTTAGACCAGACGATTCTCGATAATATGACTCTCGCCGGACTCAAACAAATCAGCGGAGCGTTTCTGACGCATCGCGCGCGCGAATCGGTCGCGGCGAAAAAATCTATGTCGAATCTGCGCGTCAAAGCCAACTCGCCGCTGACCGTAGCCGGAACGCTCTCGGGCGGAAACCAGCAGAAAGTCGTGCTCGGCAAATGGCTTCTGACGCAGCCGAAAGTCTTATTTCTCGACGAGCCGACGCGCGGCATCGACGTCGGCGCGAAACAGGAAATCTACGCCAACATCAACGCTCTGGCGAAACAGGGCTTGGCAATCGTGATGGTGTCGAGCGAGCTGCCGGAAGTCATCGGCTTGTCCGACCGGATTCTGGTTCTGCACGAAGGAAAACTGACCGGCGAATTTACGCGCGCCGAGGCGACGCCCGAAAAGGTGATGGCGGCGGCGACCGGGCAGATTTAACCGAATAAAAGGCGAAAAAAGCGAAAAGACGAAATTAACCCTTAAGCAAGGCGGAAGTAATAGGATGAGCGAAAGAAAAGAGAACATTTTCAAAATAGAAACCTCGGCGCTGCGCGCTTACACGATGATAGCCGCGCTCGCTTTGATTTGGATATTTTTTCACTGGGCGACCGGCTCGATATTTTTGACTTCGCGCAATTTGTCGAACCTGATGCTGCAAACTTCCGTGACCGGCATCATCGCCGTCGGGATGCTGATGGTCATCATCGCCGGGCAAATCGACTTGTCGGTCGGCTCGGTTCTTGGATTTACGGGCGCGGTCGCCGCTATCGCGGTGGTCGACTGGCAATTGGGCTTGCCCGCGGCGCTGCTTTCGGCGGTCGTCATCGGCAGCTTAATCGGATTCGTGCAGGGAAGCATGGTTGCCTATCTCAACATTCCGGCGTTTATCGTCACTCTGGGCGGCTTGCTGGCGTGGCGCGGGGCGGTCAAAGCCATTACGCGGTCGGAGACGATTCCGATTGCCGACCCCGTTTTCAAATCAATCGGGCAGAGTTACGTTTCGCCGCAAATCGGCTGGATTCTGGCGGCGGTGGCGATTTTGTTCATCCTGGGCATCGCGTTCCGGCGCGCGCAGACGCATAAAACATACGAGCTGGGCGAAGCCAATTACGCGGGCGAGATGGTCAAAAGCCTTCCGTCGGTCGCCGCCATCGTCATATTTATTTACGTGATGAATTCCTACGCGGGCATCCCGATTCCGGTTTTGATTTTTCTCGCCGTCGCGCTGCTCGGAGTTTTTATCACGAATTTTACGACCTTCGGGCGCTATCTTTACGCCATCGGCGGCAATGCGGACGCGGCGCGGCTGTCGGGCATCAACAACAAGCTGAATATTTTAAAAGTTTTCGCGCTGCTCGGCGCGCTGACCGGAATCGCGGCTTTGATTTTCACAGCCCGCGTCGGCAGCGCCTCGCCCGACGCCGGAACTTTGAAGGAGCTCGACGCGATTGCCGCGTGCGTTATCGGCGGCGCGTCGTTGATGGGCGGGCGCGGAACGGTTTTCGGCGCTTGTCTCGGCGCGCTGATTATGGCGAGCCTCGACAACGGGATGTCGCTGCTCAACGTCAGAGATTATATGCAGGACATCATCAAAGGCTCGATTCTGGTCGCCGCGGTCGGACTCGATATGATTGGCAAAAAATCGTAAAAGTAATTAAATTTTAGGAGATAATTTCGATGAAGTTAAAATTTTTATTTTTGTTCCTTTGTATTTCATTTATCGCTGCGGCTTGCCAGCCGGGACCGCCCGCGCAAAACCAGCAGGCGGGAAATACGGCGCAGAACAGCGGCAGCGGCGGCGGCTCGACGAGCGGCGGCGGAAAAATCAAAATCGGATTTTCGCTGGCGACCCTGAAAGAAGAACGCTGGGTGCGCGACAAAGACGCCTTTGACGCTCACTGCAAAAAGATGAACGTCGAATGCGTGACCACCGTCGCCGACGGCAAAGCCGACAAGCAGGCGAACGACGTGGACAATCTTTTGACGCAGGGCGTCAACGTCATCGTCATCGCTCCGCACGACGCGACGCAAGCCGCCTCGATGGTCGAAAAGGCGAAAGCGCAGGGCGTGCCGGTAATTTCTTACGACCGCCTGATAAATTCCGATAAAATCGATTTGTACGTGTCGCACCAGGTTCCGGTCATCGGCAGAAAAATGGCTGAATTCGCGCTCTCGAAAGTTCCGAAGGGAAATTACGTGATGGTTTACGGCGCGTCGACCGACAACAACGCGTTGATTATGAGAAAAGCGCAGATGGAAGTCCTGAAGCCCGCCATCGACCGCGGCGACATTAAAATCGTCGCCGAGCAGCACGCCACCGACTGGAAAAAAGAAGAAGCGCTGAAAATCGTCGAAAACGCCCTGACGCAGAACAACAACAACGTGCAGGCGGTCGTCGCCTCGAACGACGGCACGGCGGGCGGCGCGATTCAGGCTCTCGCCACGCAGGGCTTGACCGGCAAAGTCCTCGTCACCGGGCAGGACGCGCAGAAAGACGCGCTGCAGTCAATCGCCGAAGGCAAACAGACGATGACGATTTACAAGCCGATTATTCCGCTCGCCACCGCCGCCGTCGACGCGGCGATAAGACTGGCGAAAAAAGAGCCTCTGACCGACGCGAAACCGTTCAGGAACGATGCGCTCAACAAGGATATTCCGGCGATTCTGCTGGAGATAATCGTCGTCACCAAAGAAAACCTGATGGATACGGTCATCAAGGACGGCTATGCCAAATACGAAGACGTTTACGCGAACGTTCCGGCAGACCAGCGACCGCCGAAATCGTAACTTTATAAACCGAAGTTTCGAGCTTCGCTCGACCCGAATTTCGTCCGCCGGAACAACGCTTTGTTGTTGCGGCGGACAAAAGTCTTATGCTATAGTTTCGCTGTAAAATCACCGCAATCATCGAAACAAAACATAATTAAAAAAAACGGCGGCTCGTGGAAAAGATTGCAGTAAGAAGAAAATTCCATTCCCGCCGCCGTTTGTCAGCAAGGCAGGCAGACAGGCAAGCACTCAGATGAATCAGACAAATTTTTACCGATTTTGCGCCGACCGGGCGGCTTTAATTGCGTGGACGTTAATTTTTTCACTCCTTTTCGGCGGCGCTTACAGGCTTCACGCTCAAAACGGCAACACGTCTTCAACGCCGGCAAACGGAAAAACGTCGGCGTCGGTTGACCCGCGGCGTCTGGAAACGGTCGAGGAATTATCCGAATCGCTGGCGAACGACCTTTTGGAGCTGTCGGTCGCCGTGCGCGACCGCGATTTGTCGCTGACGGCTGAATTCTTTCCCGCCGCGCTCGCCGCCAAACCTTTCCCGTCGCGCCCGGCGGCGACTAAAAATCAGGTCAAATGGGTCGGTTTGCACAACTGGGAAACAAAGGAAAATGTCGTCTCCGTCGTCGCCGACAAGAGCGCGCAGAACGCTCCGGGCAAACTTTCGCGCAAAGCGTTTTTAAACGACTGGTCGGAATTTTTAGGGCATTTCTCCGAAATCGAAGACGTGCGCTTCAAGGTCAAGGAAGCGAACTTCGACGAGAAAGCGCAGGCGATTCTCGGCGCGGAGCAGCCGACGGCGGTCGTCGGCGCGAGCGGCAAAGCGCGCATCGCTTTCTACGTCATCGGGCGCGACACTGAAGGCAGGCGCGAATGGGCGCGCGGCACTTTCTGGGCAAACGTGCGCTTTGCGCCGAATAAACACTGGCAATTCGATTCGTTCGATTTGGTCGGCTTCGATTCGATGGTCGCAAGCACGGATTTGTTTTCGGAAGTCGCCGTCGCGGCGGGCGTCGGCGCGAGTCTGCCTTCGTTCGGCACGCCGGAAAACAGCGGTTTCGTCTGGCACGGCGCGGCGGCGGCGGATTTTAACGCCGACGGCTGGCTCGACCTTTTCGTGACCGCCGCCAACCGTAATTATCTTTATTTAAACAACGGCAAAGGCGCTTTCCGCGACGCTTCCGACGAAGCGGGCGTGAAAAATCTGGCGACCGGCGTCGCGCCGCTCGTTTTCGATTACGACAACGACGGCGACTCGGACGTTTTCATCTCGACGGTCGGTCAGCAGATTCTTCTGCAGAACGCGCTCAAACAAAACGGGAAACTGGAATTTACGGACGTTTCGCTCGAAGCGGGCGTGGCGAAAGACGCCATCGGTTTTTCGGCTGTGGCGGGCGACGTCAACGGCGACGGGCGGCTCGACGTTTACGTGACTTCCTACAATCGCTACGGTCAGATTACGCCCGATTCGTGGTTCCGTGCGACGAACGGCACGCCGAATCTGCTTTTCGTCAGCCAGCCCGACGGCACTTTCCGCGAGGAAGCCGCGAAATGGGGCGTGGACGATAAACGCTGGAGCTACGCGGCGGAATTTGCCGACATCAACGCCGACGGGAAAATGGATTTGTATGTCGCCAACGATTTCGGCGAAAAGGCGATGTACATCAACAAGGGCGATAAATTCGTCGACGAGGCGGCTGAGGGGGGCGTGCTCGACCCGGGCAACGGGATGGGCGTTTCCTTCGGCGATTACAACAACGACGGGCGGCTCGACATTCACGCCTCGAATATGAGTTCGACCGCCGGAAACCGCATTCTGACAAGGCTTTTCCCGAATTCGAGCGCGAAAGACAACGTTCTGAAAAAGCTCGCCGCCGGAAACAATCTTTTTGAAAACACGGGCGACGGAAAATTTAAGGACGTGACGGCTGAGGTCGGCGGATTCAGCGGCGGCTGGGCTTGGGGCGGCGGTTTTATCGATTTCGACAACGACGGCTGGGAAGACATTTATACGCCGAACGGCTTTATTTCCGGCAAGTCGATGAAGGACACCTGAAGCCAGTTCTGGCGTCAGGTCGTGACGCAATCGAATGACGGGAAACAGGAAAAAGGCGCGCTTCGCGAAGACCAGAACAAGCTGATGTTCGGTCAGGGATTTTCTTTCAGCGGCTACGAGCGCGACCCGCTTTATTTGAATTTGGGCGCAGGGGCGAAGAAATTCGTCGATATTTCGGGCGTTTCCGGCATCGACTCGATAACGGACGGGCGCGCCGGAGTTTTCGCCGATTTCGACAACGACGGCGATTTGGACGTTTTTTCGACGACGATTCAAAATCAGGCGCATTTGCTTTTCCGCAACAACGTCGGGCAGGACAACAATTACCTGCGCATCGCGCTGGAAGGCGATGGCGGCAATAGCAGCGGCGGGCGCGACGCTTTCGGCGCGGTCGTCCGCGTCAAAACTTCCGCCGGAATCCTGACGAAAATCAAATCGGGCGGCTCCGGCTTTATCTCGCAGCACGACCCGCGGCTTCTTTTCGGATTGGGCAAAGACGCGCGGGCGGAATGGATTGAGGTGACGTGGGCAAACGGCAAAGCCGAGCGATTTGAAACCGGCGCTGCTGTTGCGGGCGCAACCTTGTTATTAAAAGAAGGAACGGGAAAAGCGCAAACGATTTCGCTCGGTAAAGCGAATCTGCCCAATCCTTTAACGAAAGCCGAGATATTCGCCCGCAGCTTGAAAATCTCAATCGG